>NZ_JBHXMY010000503.1:0-4340 GCF_042720195.1 Nocardia sp. NPDC058497
TGCCCCACCAGCCCCCCACTGTGCTCGTTAACCCCCGGATGCCCCCCCCGAACCCCCCCCAAATATTCGGGCCATACCCCCCCCCCCCCCCCACGACCTCATCGGCGAGGTACTGCTCGACGTCACGCCCCGCCCGCTCCGCCGCGACCGCCGTGGTCCCCCGCTCATTGGCCTTGGCCGTCAATGTCTTTCGTGATTCCGTCTCGACCCCGCCGCCGATGACGAGCAGACGAACCTGCTCGCGGTCCAGGATGTCCAGCGCTTCCTCATCGAGGGTGGTGCCGAGAACGCGGTAGCCGAGGCCGTCGATGTAGGCGATGGAGGTGTCGACCACGCTCTGGCCGCGGCCGACGACGAGAAGATCAACGGTGTGCACGGTTTCTCCCTTGTCTAGGTGGACGACCCGTCCATCGTCGCGCGCAGCCGCGCGATCAGGGTCTCGAACTGCTCGAGCTGATCAGTCGAGTATCCGGCCAGGATCGCGTCCTGCTCGGCATTGACCGTGTGGAAGAACTCGTTGGCGAGGCGGCGCGCGTCCTCGCTGCACCGCAAGGTCACCACCCGCCGGTCGGTGTGCTCGCGGCTGCGGGTGACGTATCCCGCCTGCTCCAGCCGGTTGATCAGGGTGGTCATCGCCCCCGAGGTGAGGGTGATCCGCTTGCTGAGCAGTGCGGGGGACAGTGGCGTCCCGGCCTCCTCGGCGGCGGCGATCTCCATCAGCGCGAAGGCGTCGGTCGAGTGCACGCCGAGGGTCTCGGCGAACCGGCGGCCCAGTTCGGTGAAGCTCGCGCCGTAGCCGATGAGCCCGGCGGCGAGCCGCTGCCGCTGCATCGCGACATCGCCGGATGTCCGCTTCGCCATGTCGTCCTCTCGTTCGCCGCTCGATTGACAACCTACCGGCTGCGCACTTACCTTCATCATAAAGTCACTTGATGATGGAGGTAAATTGCGAACAGAAATCGAGACCCCACCGCTGCGGTTGTGGCTGGGCCTGATCGCCGTATCGCTCGGCGTCGCGTTGATCGTGGTCGACCTGACGATCGTGAACGTGATCGTCGCGCCGATCGTCGACGACCTCGCGATCACCTCGATCCAGGCGCAATGGATCCAGGAGTCCTACGCGATCGTCTTCGCGGCGCTGCTGCTGCTCACCGGCAGACTCAGTGACCTCTACGGCGCGCGCAAACTGTTCCTGATCGGTCTCGTCGTCTTCGGCGTGACCAGCCTGCTCGCCGCGCTCGCCCCGAGCGGCGGCCTGCTGATCCTGGCCCGCTTCCTGCAAGGCATCGGCGGAGCGATGATCCTGCCGACCTCCCTGGCCCTGGTGAATTCAGCCTTCACCGGAAAGGCGCGCGGCCAGGCCTTCGCGATCTGGGGTTCCACGATCGGCGCGGCCGCCGCGGTCGGCCCGCTGCTCGGCGGCTGGCTCGCTGACTTCTCCTGGCGCTGGGCCTTCGGCATCAACATCCCGATGGTCGCCCTCATCATGGCCGCGGTGCTCATCTATCTCCCGGTGTCGCCGAGCTCGCCAGGTCGCGTCGATTGGCTCGGCGCCGCGCTGTCGGCACTCGGCCTCGGCCTGCTCGCCTTCGCCCTGATCGAAGGCCGTCACTACGGATGGCTGATGGTCACCGAACCCCTGAGTATCGGTGAATTCGCCTGGCGCAGTGGACCATCGCCGGTGCTCATCGCGCTCGCCGGTGCGATCCTCGCGCTCGGGATGTTCTGGCGCAGGCAAGCGAGACTCACGGACGAGCCCCTGCTCGATGTGCGGCTGTTCTCCATCGACTCGTTCCGCAAGGGCAATGTGGTGACCCTGCTCGTCGGCCTCGGCGAGTTCGGCATCATCGCGGTCCTGCCGCTGTGGATGCAGTTCGCACTCGACTACACCGCCTTGCAAGCGGGCCTGGCCCTGGTCCCACTCGCGATCGGCAGTTTCGTCGCCAGCGGCGCGAGCTTCTCGATGACCGTCTCGGCGCTGGGCCAGGTCAGGATCGGCCTGCTGCTGGAAGCCGCCGGTCTCGCCCTGCTCGGCCTGTTCGCCGCGGCCGACAGCAGCTGGTGGTCGATCGCCGTCGCCCTGTTCGTCTACGGCATCGGCGTAGGCTTCGCCACCGCCCAGGTCACCAATGTCGTGCTCGCCGACGTCCCCGCCGAGAGCGCGGGCCAGGGCTCGGGAATCCAGAGCGCCGCACGCGAACTCGGCTCGGCCCTCGGCATCGCCGTCCTCACCACCGTCTTCTTCAGCACCCTCGGCGCCGGCCTGCGCGACCGCCTGACCGACGCGAACCTGTCCGAAGCCGAGGCGAACCAGCTGACGTCGACAGTCACCGACAGCGCCGGTTCGGTGATCCCAACCCTCGCCGAAGACACCGCCGAGGCGGCCCGGGCAGCCATGGCCTCGGGTATAGAGGTGTCGAGCTACCTGTGCGCGGGCCTGCTCGTCCTCGCCCTGGCGACGACCGCCTTCGTCAAACCCGCGCGCAAGGCATGAACGATCCGTCGCGATCCCCCATCAGCCGCCGCAGTTGAGCGCGGTCGTGGCAAGAATGACCCGGGGGTCGGAAGATTTTTTCGGGTGGCGGGAATGAATCGCCGCAGCTACTGGTTGTGCTGATCAACGACGTTGAGTGTGATGGACTCAAGTTCGGGTTGACGCCTGGAGGCCTCGGAAGGCAGGATTGAGCCCACCACACTCAGCGTTGCTGAGATTGTTGCCCTAAGTACGTCACACAGGAGGAAATCACTATGGCTCGTGCGGTCGGAATCGACCTCGGGACCACGAACTCGGTCGTCGCCGTTCTCGAAGGCGGCGAGCCGGTCGTCGTCGCGAACTCGGAAGGCTCGCGCACCACCCCCTCGGTCGTCGCGTTCGCGAAGAACGGCGAGGTGCTCGTCGGCCAGCCTGCGAAGAACCAGGCCGTCACCAACGTCGACCGCACCATCCGCTCGGTCAAGCGCCACGTCGGCACCGACTGGAGCACCGAGATCGACGGCAAGAAGTACACCTCGCAGGAAATCTCCGCGCGCACGCTGATGAAGCTGAAGCGCGACGCCGAGGCCTATCTCGGTGAGGAGATCACCGACGCGGTCATCACCGTCCCGGCCTACTTCGAAGACGCCCAGCGTCAGGCCACCAAGGAAGCCGGCCAGATCGCCGGCCTGAACGTGCTGCGCATCGTCAACGAGCCCACCGCGGCCGCGCTCGCGTACGGCCTGGACAAGGGCGACAAAGAGCAGACCATCCTGGTCTTCGACCTCGGTGGCGGCACCTTCGACGTCTCGCTGCTGGAAATCGGCGAGGGCGTCGTCGAGGTCCGCGCGACCTCCGGTGACAACCACCTCGGTGGCGACGACTGGGACGAGCGGGTCGTGACCTGGCTGGTCGACAAGTTCAAGGCGTCCTCGGGCATCGACCTGACCAAGGACAAGATGGCCCTGCAGCGTCTGCGCGAGGCCGCCGAGAAGGCGAAGATCGAGCTGAGCTCCAGCCAGAGCACCTCGATCAACCTGCCCTACATCACCGTCGACGCGGACAAGAACCCGCTGTTCCTCGACGAGCAGCTGACCCGCGCCGAGTTCCAGAAGATCACCTCCGATCTGCTGGATCGCACCCGCGCGCCGTTCCAGTCCGTCATCAAAGACGCCGGCATCAACGTGGCCGACATCGACCACGTCGTGCTCGTCGGTGGCTCCACCCGTATGCCCGCCGTCTCCGACCTGGTCAAGGAACTGACCGGTGGCCGTGAGCCGAACAAGGGCGTGAACCCGGACGAGGTCGTCGCCGTCGGCGCCGCCCTGCAGGCCGGTGTGCTCAAGGGTGAGGTCAAGGACGTCCTGCTGCTCGATGTCACCCCGCTGTCGCTGGGCATCGAGACCAAGGGCGGCGTGATGACCAAGCTCATCGAGCGCAACACCACCATCCCGACCAAGCGCTCGGAGACCTTCACCACGGCCGACGACAACCAGCCGTCCGTGCAGATCCAGGTGTTCCAGGGTGAGCGCGAGATCGCCTCGCACAACAAGCTGCTCGGCTCCTTCGAGCTGACCGGCCTGCCCCCGGCCCCGCGTGGCGTGCCGCAGATCGAGGTCACCTTCGACATCGACGCCAACGGCATCGTGCACGTGACCGCCAAGGACAAGGGCACCGGCAAGGAAAACAAGATCAAGATCCAGGACGGCTCCGGCCTGTCCAAGGAAGAGATCGAGCGGATGGTCAAGGACGCCGAGGCGCACGCCGCCGAGGACAAGGCCCGCCGCGAGGAGGCCGAGACCCGCAACCAGGCCGAGTCGCTGGTCCACCAGACCGAGAAGTTCATCAAGGACAACGAGGACAAGGT
>NZ_JBHXMY010000504.1:0-4342 GCF_042720195.1 Nocardia sp. NPDC058497
CTTTTTGTGTGTGTTCTGTTTTGTTTTTTTGATATACCCCCCCCGCCCGCCCGCGGGGGGGGGGGGGGGCGCCCGGCCCCCCGCCCCCCCCCCCCCGCGCCGCCCGCTGGGCGGCGATCCATTTCGCTGCCATCCGGTCGATCACCGCGCCCAGGGTCTCGGTGTGCAGGGAAGCGCCTTCCCGGTGCGCCACATTGGCGGCGACCCAGTCGTCGATGCGGGTGATGAGGGCGGCGCGATCGTGGTCGATGTCGTCGATGAGCCTGCCGCAGGCCGCGACCCGGCTGCTCGGAGCCTCCGGTGCGCGCGCCGCCTCGATCGCCGAGCGCCTGCGCTCGTGGCAGCGGGCCAGCCGGCCTGCCGCGTCGAGCACCCGGTGCCGCAGCGGGTCCGGGTCACTGGGTTCCAGAAAAGCCCGCAACCGCGCCGAGGGTGGCGGGAGTTGCGCGGCATCCACACGATGGCCGGGATCGATCGGCATGGTGTACGCCCCTGAATACGCTGAATTCGTGCTTGGATACGCCAGAGCCGGGGAGGATTCGGGGAGGTCCACTCCCCGGCACCGGCGTAGCCCCGTCCGGGCGTCGACGAATATCCGCGACGCTGCGGTGAGGAAGACGGCCCGGGGAAAAATCGGGACCCTCTCAGGAAAGCGCGATTCGGCTCGGCCGCGCAATAGCACGGTGTACAAATTCCGGGGTCGGCGGAAATTGTTATCGACCGTTACAGCGGGGTCACCGCGCGACGTCCCCCGTGTTACCCGTCGGCACATTTCCGGCAATCGGATCACCGGGGGCCCGCCGCGGCCACCCCACATGCACTAACCTCGATAAATGTGCCCGCCTATGTGTCCTCACCCGAGCTGACCTTCGGGTTCCTGTTCGCCCTGGAAGACCCGCAGCGAATCGCCGACGTCGTCGGCGCCCTCATGGAGCGCCGCGCCGTCTCGGTGTTCCGGATCGCGCGGCTGTCCGACGACGACGGCCCACCCGAGCGCTACGTCGTGAACTGGGCTGCCATCCCGCAGATCTCGATCACCACCAGCGCGCCGGAGGACTCCGACCTGCAAGCGCGGCGGATCATGCTGGTCAACGCCTTCCTCGGCGAGAGCGGCGAGATCAGCCTGTACTCCGGAAACCCGAACGCGCCGAGCTGAATCAGCGCGCCGACTCGTAGATCCGGCGCACCACGTCCTCGATGCCGGGTTCCTCGATCGACAGGTCGCGCACCTGCGCCCGATCCGACACCGACGCCAGCAGCGCCGCCGCCGTGGTGTGCTCGGCGTCGAACGCCAGCCGCTGGCGCATGCCGCCCGCCTCGCTGGACAGCAGTTGCGCGCCGCACGGCAGATCGTCGAGATCCGGTGTCGGCGCGGCCAGATCCACCACGAGCACCCGGCGGGCGCCGACGGTGGCGCCGAGTCCGGTCAGTGAACCGTCGTACACCAGCCTGCCGTGATCGACGACGAGGACCCGATCGCAGAGCCGCTCGATATCGCCCATGTCATGGGTGGTGAGCAGCAGCGTCGTCCCGCGTTCGATTCGCTCGGCGCGCAGGAATTCGCGCAGTCGCTGCTTGGACAGCACGTCAAGGCCGATCGTCGGCTCGTCCAGGATCACCAGTTCCGGCGAATGCAGCAGCGCGGCGGCCACTTCGGCGCGCATGCGCTGGCCGAGCGAGAGCTGGCGCACCGGGGTGTCGAGGGTATCGGCCATCTCGAGCTGTTCGACCAGCTCGTGCGTGCGCTTGTCGGCGATGTCGGGATCGAGGCGGTGGATCGCCGCCAGGATCGAAAACGATTCGTGCAGCGGCAGATCCCACCACAGCTGCGAGCGCTGCCCGAACACCACGCCGATCCGCGAGGCCAGTTCCTTGCGCTGGCGCACCGGTTCCAGCCCGCAGGTGCGGACGGTGCCGGTGGTCGGCACCAGGATGCCGGTGAGCATCTTGATCGTCGTCGACTTGCCGGCGCCGTTGGCGCCGATATAGCCGACCGCCGACCCCCGTTCGATCCGGAAACTCATCCGGTCGACGGCGGTGATCGTGTCCCGGTGTCTGCGCCAGCGGCTGCCGTTCTTGCGGTAGACCGTGAACTGCCGGGTGAGGTCGTCGATGTCGATGATCGGTTCCGACCCGCTGTGTTCGTCCATCGTTATCCCCCTCCTCCCTGATAGTGCCTCGTCCCTATCCGCCACGCTGCGAACGCCAGCAACCACACCCACGCCGCCGCGACCGGTGTCAGCCAGGCCGACCACGCGGGCAACAGCGGCGGTCCCGGGAGACCGAGCAGCGCTATCGTCGGCACGTAGGCGGTGAACGCGACGGGAATCGCGAACCCGAACAACAGCTTCAGCGGCGCGGGGAACACCGAGGCAGGCTGCATCGCGGCGAACGAACCGCCGTAGGTGAAGCTGTTGGTGAGCTCGGCACCGTCGATCAGGAAGAACTGTAGTCCGGCCGCGCATACGAAAAGGCCACAGAACAGCGCGATTCCACTCAGCAGGGTGATCACGATCAAGGTAACCGGGGCGATGCCCCAGTCGATTTCGTTGCGCCACAACCCACCGGCGAGCACGATCACCGCGACGGCTGCGCGTGCGAGCCTGCGCAACGAGATGTCGCTGGTGATCAGCTGGAGCAGCAGCGGTTGCGGGCGCAGATGGTAGGCGTCGAGTGTACCCATCCTGATCATCGCCGGCAGCGAGTCCAGGTGCCCGACCAGCACCTGGGCCAGCGCGAACGAGGTGTTGGACAGTCCGAACAGCAACAGCGCGGCATTGGTGTCGAGGCCGCCGAGCGTGCCGACATTGTGGAAGATCACCCACACCTCGGCGAACTCGACCAGCCCGATGAGGAAGGCGCTGAACACCTCGGTGGCGAACGAGAGCCGGTACACCTGCTGTGCTTTCACACGCGAACGCAATACTGCGAGATAGGGGGTGAACCAGGTCCCGGACACGATGCGCGCGGAATCCGGTTCAGCCACCCTGTACCTCCAGCCTGCGTTGTCCCGCTCGCAGCAGCACTCTGCCGAGCAGTCCGATCACCAGGACCCAGAAGCCTTGCGCCGCAACGGTGATCACGGCATCCATTCCGGTTACCCGCCCTGACAGCGTATCGATCGGGGCTTGCAGGATGGAGGGAAACGGGGTAGCCATCGCTATGGTCCGCAGCCAGTCGGGGAACATGTGGACCGGGACGAAAAGGCCTGCGAGGAAGGTGCCGACGATCTGGTACAGCACCCGGATCCCGCGTATCTCTACCACCCAGAACCCGATCAGCGCCACCGCGAACAGGCACAGGAACGACAGCGCGACCGCGAGCAGCACGCTGATCAGGCCGAGCAGGTAGGCCACCGGGGTTGTCGGCATCGACAGGCCGAAGGTCGCCGCGCCGATGAGGATGCTCGGCACGCCGCGCGGCAGGAAGGTGCAGGCGGCCCTGCCCATGTCGGTGGCCAGGTAGCCGAGCTGGATGTCGACCGGGCGCAGGAAATCGATGGCGACGTCACCGGTCTTGATCCGCTCGACCAGGTCGATCGGCGGCCCCATGAACTGCGTCGCGCCGAGCAGCGCCTGCGACAGCCACACGTAGGCGCCGATGGTCCCCTCGTCGTAGCCGCCGAAATCGCCCGCCGCGCGCACCGCGGCCACCATCACCGCCGCGCGGACGAAACCGAACACACAGTTGGTGAACAGCCCGGCGAACATCGCCAGCTTGTACTGCGCCTGCCGTTTGAACCCGGCCCGCGCCAGCTTCCAGTACACCCCGGCAGCGCTC
Organism: Nocardia sp. NPDC058497; assembly: GCF_042720195.1. Classification (NCBI taxonomy): domain Bacteria; kingdom Bacillati; phylum Actinomycetota; class Actinomycetes; order Mycobacteriales; family Nocardiaceae; genus Nocardia; species Nocardia sp. NPDC058497. The sequence continues at coordinate 3,781 of NZ_JBHXMY010000504.1, forward strand.
GGCCTGCGACGACGGAACGAACAGTGGCGCACCGCGATGGCTAGTCGGCCGTCCCCCTCCGCATCGCCCCGCACAATCAGTCAACTCTAGGCCGCCCCACCGCAATCCGGACGAAAACGGCACTATCGCGACTGCTCAGCGCAGCGGCACCCCGACGTCGCTGCCGCCCTCCGGCGTGATCCGCTATGCGACAGCTACCGGAATGTCGTCAGTGCTCCGGGAATCCGGTGGCGAACAGGATCGCAATGATCACGGAGCTGACCACGGAAATGGCGAGAATTGTCCACATGAGGGGAAGGGTACCCGTACCCGGGCGTGTCGCCGTCATCGCACCCCCGGTCGACGGGCATTGCCACCCGTGGCACCGACGGCGGACACTGGTGGAATGGTTGACAGGGAGCAACGCACACCCTTCTACGGGGTGGTGCTGATTCTCGCGGCGCTCGGTGCGTCGATGGCGGTCAGTTTCTACGGGCCGACCTGGTTCCGCGTCACGGTCTACATCCTCACAGTGATGATCGTCATGGTCGGCGGCATCATGACGTTCCGGGACTATTCGCGC
>NZ_JBHXMY010000505.1:0-4338 GCF_042720195.1 Nocardia sp. NPDC058497
ATCTTCGACGGCGCGGCGGAAAGTGGCCCAGGTCAGGCCTCGCTCGAGCAGCGGCGCACCGGTATCGCCCCACCGCAGCAGAGTGGCATGCATTTCGGCGGGCAACCCGAGCAGTTCGGCGATGATCGCGATGGGCAACCGCTCGCAGAAGTCGTCGATCAGATCCGGTCGCGGCGTCGATTTCATGCCGTCGAGCAGGTCATCGGTCACTTCGACAACCCGCTCCCGGAGTTTGGCTATCGCCTTCGGCGCGAATGCCTGCCCGACCAGGCGGCGGTAGATGGTGTGTTCCGGCGGATCGGTCACCAGCATCGAGGGCGGTTCGGCGAGGTTGGGAAGTTCCAGATCCGTCTTGGTCAACACCCAGCGAAACACCTTCGGCAGGGCCCGACTGTTGGGCGAGACCGCGCCGAAGCGACGGTCCCGCAGGATGAGCCGGCATATTTCGTGGTCCGCGGTGACGCGCAGCTTCGAGATGTTCGACACGGTGGGCATCCGGCCCAGCTGCCGGATCTCCTCGACGGCGCGCGGCGAGCCGCGCCCGCGATCCGGACCGGCCAGGATCTGCGCGAGGGGGTCGTCGCGATGCGCCGGCATCAGGAGATAGGTCCGTGCCAGGCGATGTAAGACCAGCCACCGAAACCATGCGCGCGTCAACATTCGTCGTCACCTCCCACGCAGGATCTCCCCATGGTAGAGCTCCTCGGCACATTTGGCTAATTCTCGGCTAGCCTGAATCAGCAAGCCTTGACCATGCACATCAGGTGAGGGGCACGATGGACAGACGCGGTTTCATCAAGGGTGTCGGCCTGACCGCGACGATGCTTGCCACGGCCACGGCCACGTCTCCGGCGTGGGCGCAGGACTACCGCCTTGGCCCGAATGCGTTGTTGTACCGCGCATTGGTGCCGGAGATCTTCGCGCCGCTGCCGGATCCGGCCGACCATGTGCCGGCGATCGTCATCGGATCGGGGTTCGGGGCGTCGATTACCGCGCTGCGACTGGCACAGTCCGGAGCCGAGGTCGCCGTGCTCGAGCGCGGGTCGCGCTGGCCGAATGATCCGTGGCGCAACATCTTCGCCGTCGACACGATTCCGGATGGCCGCGGCTACTGGCATCGCACCTCCTTTACCGGCGTGAACGGGAATACCGTCGCGCTCGATCCGTTCGGCGGGGTCCTCGACATCTCCAGTTACCCGGGCATCGACGTGTGGCACGGTGCGTGTGTCGGCGGTGGCTCGGTGGTGTTCACCGGGGTGATGATCGAGCCGGAGCAGCGGTTCTTCGACCATGTGTTCGGCGGTGTGGTCGACTACCGCGAGATGCATGAGGTCTACTACCCCAGGGTCCGGGAGACCTTGCGGCCGAGCCCGATCCCGGACGACATCTATCACTCCATCGCGTTCGCGCACGCGCGGGCCTGGGACGGTCAGGTCCGCGCGGCCGGCTACGCGCCGCAACGCATCGACGGCATGTGGAATTGGCACATCATCCGCGACGAGCTGGCCGGACGATCGCTGCCCTCGGCGACGATCGGCTGTTCGAACCTCGGCAATTCCAACGGCGCGAAGTTCGATCTCAACCAGAACTATCTGCGCTATGCCGAGGCCACCGGCCTTGCCCGGATCTACCCCGGCCACCGGGTGGACGCCATCGCCAGGGAACCGGGAGCGTCGGGTCGTTATGTCGTCAGCGTGACCAAACTGGCACCAACCGGCGAGGTGCTCCGAACCCGGACGCTGACCTGCGACAAGCTGTTTCTCGGTGCGGGCTCTATCGGCACCTCCGAGCTGCTGGTGCGCGCGCGGGAGACCGGCGCGCTGCCGAACCTGAACGAGCACATCGGCGAGGGCTGGGGCAGCAACGGCGATGTGGGCTTGGCCCGGCCCCTCAGCTCACTCGACGTGGGCACGCAGGGTGCGCCGTCCGCGAGCCGGATTCTGGACGAGGCGGGCGCACCTGTGTCGCTGGAGAACTGGTACATCCCCGGCGCACCGCCGTTCGACGTCGGCACGCTCGGATCGCTGGGCATGGTGCTCGACGACACCCGGGGCCGGTTCGTCTACAACCCCGCCGACGGGCGGGTGGACCTGCACTGGCCGGAGAACGGCACTGCCGGCTACCTCGCGCGAGCGCAGGAAGTCAACGACAAGGCGGCCCGCTGCTGCGTACCCATCGGCCCACCGGTCTCTGGTGGGAACGCCTCCCTCACCTCACATCCGCTGGGCGGCGCGGTGATCGGACGCGCGACAGACGGGTACGGTCGGGTGGTCGGTTATCGGGGCCTGTACGTCATGGACGGGGCGGCTGTGCCCGGTAGCACCGGAACGGTGAACCCGTCATTGACTATCAGCGCGCTGGCTGAGCGCAATATCGAACACATCATTGGTTCTGGGGCGTAGTAAAAGGTCGTGAGTGTCGCAGGTGCACTATGCGATCGGGCGTCGAAGTAATTGCAGTAGAGTATCGAAGTATCGCAGTGTATCGCTTTCATAAATTTATTCAATACTTCGCGGTGCGGATCGTTGTTCTGGGTACCTGCCGGGCAATTAGTCTGCTTACACTGGCGCGGTGGGGTCTGGAGGCGGCTGATGACCAGTGCGCGACAACAGTTTCCGCCCGACCGTGGAGTGGGTGGGAAATCGGAGCCATACGTTTCGGATACTCGGCCGGTGCCGCTGTCCGCGGGACAGCGGGCGCTGTGGCTGGCGCAACAATTGAGCCCGGACGTGCCGATATGTGAGGCGCAGTATCTCGAGTTCCATGGAGATCTGGATCTCGAGATACTGCGTATGGTGTCGATTCGAACAGGTCACGAATTTCAATCGGGTTATTTGCGGCTGGTAGAGGTCGACGGTGAGCCGTATCAGTTGTTCGACCCGTCACTGGCGTCGCGGGGGCCGCTCATCGATATGCGTGGTGAACCGGACCCCATGGCGGCGGCCTTGGGGTGGATGCGCCGGGAGTACACCACGCCGTTGGATATGACCAGGGACCGGTTGGTCGCCTGGGTGGTGGTGCAGGTCGGGGATCGGCATTTTCTGTGGTACATCAGGGTTCACCACGTCGCCGTGGACGGCTATGCCGCGATGACGATTATGAACCGGGTCGCGGCGCTGTACACAGCGGCGGTGGAAGGCCGGACGGCAGAGCCGAATCGGGCGGCGGACTTGCGCACCCTCTACGAGGCCGACCGCAGTTACCGGGAGTCGACGCGGTTCACCAGCGACCAAGCATTCTGGCTGGACAGACTCGCCGACGTCGAGGACGAGTCCAGCCTGGCCGCCGGGTCCGCACCCGCGCGCGCGGACAGCGTGGTCGCCAGAGCCGAATTGCCCACCGCGACGGTGGGACGGATCGGTCATTCCGCGACAGTGTTGGAGGCGACCCCGGCGGCGGTGGTGATCGCGGCATTCGGAACCTATCTGGCCCGGATGACCGGCCGGGACGAGGTCGTGGTCAATATTCCCGTTTCGGGTCGCACCACCGCGGTGTTGCGGCGGTCCGGGGGAGTCTTCGTCAATGTGGTGCCGCTGCCGATCGTGCTCGGCTCGGGGGACACGGTCGCGTCGCTGGTGCGGCGGGTGCAGGCCGACCTGGTAGGAGCGTTGCGGCACCAGCGGTGCGGCCTCACCGACATTCGCGCCGCCGCGGGGAAGAGCGGGGAGCGGCGTTTCGCGGGCCCGGTGGTGAATGTCATGTTCTTCCCCCAGGAACTCCGGCTCGGGTCGATGACCGCGGAGTTCCATCTCCTCAGCTCCGGGCCGGTCGAAGATGTGCTGGTCGATCTGTACCAGGCCGGAGACCCGCCGCAGACGATCCTCCATTTCATGGCCAATCCCAACCTCTACACCGGCCCCGAACTGTCGGCGCATCACACCGGATTCGTGCAGCTCCTCGACGCGTTCGCGGCCGCCGAACCGGACACCGATCTCGGGCAGGTCCACCCCGGCAGCGCCCGCTACGGCGCCGGGATACGGCGCCGACGCGAGAACCTGGCGTTCTGGCGAGCCACGCTCGCGGACCTTCCCCTGGAGCTTCGTCTTCCTGCCGACAGGCCGCTTCCGTCTGTGCTGTCTACACTGAGTTCCCCCGTCAGCTACCCGGTGGCTGCCGAGCTGACGCAGGCGCTGGAAAGGTATGCGCGGCAATATAGCTCGTCACTGTTCATGGTGATTCAGGGCACGCTGGCGGTGCTGCTTGCCCGGTTGAGCGAGACGACCGATATTCCGATCGGTATGCCGATCGCACGAAGTGGCGGAGCCGGGCTTGTCTTGCGGACCGAGATCGATCTCGATGAATCGGTCACCGAGCTGCTCGGGCGGATCTGACAGGTCG
>NZ_JBHXMY010000506.1:0-4336 GCF_042720195.1 Nocardia sp. NPDC058497
TTTTCATCACCCGGCCACCACCGATATATACCCCACTATTTTCGTCGGCAGCGTAAGAGGTGTATACGAGACAGGGTACCTCGCCTATGAGGTCGTGCCGGTGCTGCAGAGCTAGCACCGGCCTCAGATCTGAGCGGACCCCACGTCGTCCGGCGGTTGCCATGCCGCGATCAAGTCGGCGGGGGTGAATACCGCGGCCAGGTGAGTGGTGGACGCGCCGGATCGAGTGACCGCGATCAGCGGGATGGGGTCGTCGGTGAGCCGGAAGCGATGGTTTTGCAGGGCGGTGAGGTCGTGGGTGTCGAAAGGTGAGTTCTCCAGCCACTTGATGGACCCGAGGAAGGCGAGTTCTTTGGCGACGGGTGCACGGTCGGCACCGACGATGTCGATTTCGACGTCGTTGGTGCGGGTCCAGTAGCCGCCGACGGCGGGGACTGCGGGGATGCCGGCAGCCGGCAGGAGGCGGGCCAGGGAGTCGCGGATCAGGGGTTCTATCGCCCGGCCGCGCCAGCTCGTCCAACCGCGGCGGATCCGGTCGACTGTCAAGTCGGAGCGCATGCGGTCCAGTTCGGGCAGGTAGGGGCCGAGGAAGGTGAGCCACAACCGCAAATACGAGTCGGTGATCCGGTAACGGCGATCCTTGGACGGGGTCAGACTGATCGGCAGTTCCGCGGCAACGATTCCTTTGTCTACCAACAAGTTCACCGCGCGCGACAGGCTCGTGTGGGCCAGACCCCCGGCGGCGCGGGCGATGTTGGTGAAGGTTCGCTCACCGCTGCCGATCGCGGACAAGACCTGGCGGGCCAAGGTCTGGTCCGGAAACTCCGCCGCCAGCGACAACTGCGCGGAGACGATCAGTGGACTGACCGGGTCAGCCAATTCCCGCTCGAGAAAAGACCACATGTCCTCGCCTGCTCGCCACCGGGCGCAGATGATCGGCAATCCTCCGGTGATCAAGGTGGCGTCGAATGCGGCCGCCGGATCCAGTCCACTCATCGCGGCCACGTCCGCGGGGTTGAGTGGGCCCAATCGCATCTCGGAACCACGCTGATGAAACGGGCGGCCATACGACGTCAGTGCCTGCATCATCGCGAGATCCGATCCGATCAGGATCAACAGCACTGGTTTGCGGCACAACTCGCGATCCCACGCTCGTTGCAGGACGCTCTCGAATGCTCCGGATTCGTCCATCAGATACGGCAGTTCGTCGAGAACGACCATGCTCGGTTCGTCGGCGGGCAGGATGCTCGCGAGCTGGCGCAAGGCCGCAGTCCAGTTGCCCGGGAATGCCTCGGTGAAGATCTCGGCGTCCGGCAGCGAGGACTGCGCGACTGTGTCGGCGAATTCGTCGAGCGGATCGGTGCCGAAGCCGATCTCGCTCGTGTAGAAGACATACGGCACGGCACTGCGCTGCGCGAACTCCTCGATCAGCGCGGATTTTCCGATGCGTCGGCGGCCGCGGAGGATGAGGCACCGACCCGGTTTCGACGTGCCGATCGAGGCGCGGATTCCAGCCAACGCGTCATCGAGGGTTCGTAGTTCACGCCATCGCCCGACGAAGTCCATCACGCCCCTCAAAGTATCGCGGATGTTACTATCATTGTCGATACTATCATCCGAGTGCGCTTCTTCATGTAGCAGCGGCCGCTGCTGACATGGTCGTCGCTGTGAGTCAGCGGGGGAGTTCGGAGAGGACTCCTTCGGCGCTGCGGGCGGCGGCTCGGCAGGCGGTGGCGGTGGATTGGTCGGCCAGGGGGTGGGCGGCTCTGGCTCGCCAGGTTCGGACGGCGGTGGAGGCTGCGGTGCGGAGGGTGTGCGGGTCGGCTTCGGGGGGGAGGCCGAGGCGGAGGTGGGGTGCTACGCCGGTGCCGCCGAGGATGCGGTGCAGGTCGGCGAGTACCGGTGGGGGGAGGGGGAGTTCGTCGGTGCGCAGGCGGCCGAGGAGGCGGAGTTCGGTGAAGCCGTGGACGTCGGCGAGGCGGGCGCGGACTCGGGGTAGCAGTCGGTCGGCTTCGGTGCCGGGGTAGGCGGACAGGATGCGGTTGAGGGTGCTCAGGGCCGAATGTGCCTTCAGTTCTTCTGCGCGCTGGCCGAATTGGATCTCCAGTACCGAGCGCAGTTCCTCGATGCCGCTGCGTGCGGCCAATTCCGCTGCCAGCGAGGAGGAGTCGCGGACGCCGAGGCGGATCAGCATGGTGGCCATGCGGATTCCGAACAGGCCGAAGCGATCCGCCAATTGGGCGCGCAGTTCGGGGGCGACCGGGAGGGCGATGTCGGCACGGGCGAATCGGTCTGCCGAGAGCAGGGCGATGCCGAGGTCTTCCGCGGGGACCGTGGACAGTGCCTCGAAGGCCGCGAATTCCGGTTGCCGCAGTGTCGACGCGGCGAAGGCGAGCAGGCCTGCCACCGGAATCACCGCCTGGCACAGGCCCGTTCGCTCCAGTTCGCCGGCGAACCGGGCGGCCACGTCGCGGGCCGAGTGCAGCGCGTCGATGCGGCCCGCGCCGATCTCGTCGGCGCGTGACACCACGCCGATCACGCCGAGTGGGCCCGCGCCACCGGCGCCGGCGCCGATCTGTTCGAGAAAGCTCACGTCGGTGGCGTCGAGGCGGCGCAGCAGGTAGACGACGGCGTCGGCGCCGGGTGCCGAGATCGCCGACCGGCCGCGCGCATTACCTTCGGCACGGCCGGGGGTGAGCAAGCGCGCGGTGCGCAGTGAGACCTCGCGTGACAGCGACGAGGTGCCGGGGGTGTCGATGATCGTCGTCTGGGCCAGGGCGGCCGATGGCCAGCCGACCTCGAGGTGGTCGACCTCGCGGGGGCCGTACGCATCCCAGTTCAGGGCGCTCAGGTCGAAGGTGAGGCCGTGCGCGCCGCTGCCGCGCCGGACGATCACGTTGGCCCTCGCGCCGTCGGCGGCGTGCGCGGTGACGGCGGGGGTGGAGGCGTCGCGGTACCAGGTGACGACCCGGGTGCACTCGGTGGCGTCGGTCGGGGCGACAGCCTGGCCGACCAGCGCGTTCAGCAGCGTTGACTTGCCTGCCTTGATCGAACCGGCCAGCGCTACCCGCAGCGGCTCACGCAGCCGGAATTCGCAGTCGGCCAGCAGCGCGCGGGCGTACTCGTCACGACCGAATACCCGCGCCGCCGCGCCGACCAGCTCGTGCGCCTCGGCCAGGATCCTGGGTGCCTGACCGCCGGGCGCGGCGGTGTCGAAACGGTGGGTCACCCAGATACCGTACCGTCGGCCCGTCCTGGTTCGAGTTGCATCGTTTCCGCGTAGCGGCGCAGCTCGGCGACCGCGTTCAGCTGGCGTTCGAGCACGCCGGTGCGCTCGGCGCGGTGGGTGGCTGCCATCGCGGCCGCTTCCTGGGCGGCGCGCAGGGAGGCGTCGATCGATCGCAGGCTGCGCTCGGCGATACCGGCGAAGTGGTCGCGCAGGGCGCGGTGGATGCGGTGCAGGCGGTCCTTGGTGTCCTTGGCGGCCTGGAACGCGACGTCGTCGAGGAAGCGGCGCACCTCGGTGTTGGCTTCGATGCGGCGGCGAGCCAGTCGTGCGGTCTTGTCGTCACGGTAGGCCTTGCCACCGACGATCAGGCCCGCGCCCAGGGAGATCGGGTTCAGCATCGCGAGGCCGGCGAAGGTCGTGGCGAGGCCGATCATCAGCACGCCGCCGTAGGAGCCGCGCATGCCGACCAGCACCTTGCTGGTGAAACCGATGTCGGGCTCCAGGTCGGCCAGGGAACCCGAGCTGGCGAGGGTGCTTTCGTCGTCCATTCCGGCATGGACCTCGGGCAGGTCGACGGCGCCGACCTCGTTGAAGTGGTCGGCGATGCGTTCGGCCAGCAGTTCCGCGCGGCGGTGGGTCAGCAGGAGGTTGTCGCCGAGCGCGGTGTCGACGCTGCCGGACAGCCATTCGGCGATCGCGCCCCAGTGCCTGCCGGGGTCGTTCTCGTCGATCCATTCCTGGCCGGTTCGGGCGATGCCGCGCAGGTGATCGCGCAGGTCGTGGTCGACGTCGCCGACGAGGTCGGTGATGCCGTCGGCGAGTGTCTGCTGCCAGCTCGCGGTTCGGCGCTGGAGTGCCTCGGCGGCGGCGCGGGCGGACTGGAGCTCGTCGACCGCGGCGGAGCCGAGTGCGGGGTCGCGCAGGGCTACCAGTTCGCTGCCGAGGGCCAGTGCCAAATGTTCTGCCGCCGATTGCAATTCGCGTGCGACTGCCTGTCGTGTGACGGCCTGGTCGCGGGCGACTACCCGGTCTCGGAGGAAACCGAACAGCACACCGAAGCCCGACTCCTGGCCCAGCTGCGCGTCTTGCAGGCGCAGGGCGTGAGCG
>NZ_JBHXMY010000507.1:0-4326 GCF_042720195.1 Nocardia sp. NPDC058497
CGGAACGTCGACCAGTCTTTCGACCATGGGGGGGACCACGATCAAGGTGGTGTACCGGTGCTGGGCGCTCGACCGCAGGCACTCGAGCGCGTCGAAACCGTCGGTCAGGACCACGGTGGCGCGCAGCGCGGTGCTCAGCTGCAATCCGGCAAGGCCCCAGGTGTGGAACAGCGGCGCCGGGATCAGCATGACCTCTTCGACCCGCAGCGGGATCCGCGAGAGCAGTGCCGCGATCGTGCCGAAACCCTTGGCGTGCGGGCGGCGCGCGCCCTTGGGCGAACCACTCGTGCCCGAGGTGAGCACGATCAGTCTGCCGGGATGCGCCGGGACCGGGAAGTCGTCGCTTCCCCACGCGATCAGGCCGTCGACCGTCGTGCGATCCGGGTCCGGCGGCAGATCGTCGGTGGTGAATCGCGGAACGTCGCTGTGCAGGTAGCGGATCAGCGTTTCCAGCGGCCCGTCGACGAAGACCGCGCTGAGCCGGTGCCGCTGCACGATCTCCTCGATCCGGCGCCCGGACAGTCCGGCATTGAGCAGCGCCACGTCGACGCCGAGTTTGCCCGCGGCGACCATGGTCTCGACCATGCCCGCGTGATTGCGCGACAGCAGGCCGATGGCGTCACCCGCGCGCAGACCCAGCGCGTGCATCGCCCCGGCCAGCGCGGTGGACCTGGTGTCGACCTCGGCGAAGGTACGGGTGCCCCGCGGGTCGATCAGCGCGAGCCGATCCGGCGCGTGCGCCGCGCCGGCGGCATATCCGCCCGCCAGATTGAAGCCCCACTTCGACAGGGAGCGAAGCTGTTTCACCATCGAGATGGGTTCGGGACGCATCAGCCCGGTCGCCGCGATGCTGCGCGCCACCCCGGCATTGCGCCGGATCATCGAGCGTTCGGCGTTGACCACCACCGAGGATCGGGTGCCCGCGATGACGTCGGCGGTGCGGCGCAGCCCCGCCTTCACCCAGTCGGTGACCGTGGAGTTGCCGCGCTCGCCCAGCAGCGGGTGCACCCTGGCCGCGGCGAACAGGGTGATGTCGAGGCGCGTTCGCTGCTCGTCGCCACGCAGCCGGACCGAGGCGAAGCTGCCCAGCGCCGGACTGCGCAACTCGAAACTCTCGTACCAGCGCCCGATCACGAGGACGAATTCGTGGGTCTCGATCCCCGCGGCGGCCGACCCGACCCGTACCTGCCACACCACCGAACCGTCGGGCCGCTCGACCCGTTCGCAGCTGCCGATGCCGGTGAACATCCGCGGATAGCTCTGCGGATCCAGCAGGACATCCCACAGTGATTGCCGCGCGATCGTGAAATCCGCGGTGACATCGATGACGTCGTTGACCAAACTCCGTGCTCTTCCCGTCGGCCTGTTCGACCAGCTCGGTCGGCGGGCAAATATGGGCGCCGCGGTCGATACCGCGCCGCGGGTCGTCACGCTACCCGTCCGTGCCGCTCCTCGATCAAGAATCAGACAGAACCGGTGGTTTGGGACCGCTTCGGCCGGACTTTGGTTTGCGGGCCACACCTCATGACGTTGCAGATGTGAAACTCTCCAATCGCTTGCACCCCACCCGGGGATGCCGAAGTATTGCTGGCAGTACCGACCCGATCTGCATCAGTCGCCGCGAGAGCGGCGCGACGAGCGAAGAGGTGTGGACATGACAGCGAGCTGGCCAGGTAGTTCGATGAACTCGTTCGATGACATCTTCCAGCGATTCTTCGGCCCCGGAATGTCGGCGAAGCCACCCGTGCAGCGCATCGACCTGGGCAGACTCATGACCGACAACGCCAAGTTGCTGATCGGCTCGGCCCGCGAGGCCGCCCAGGAGTGGGGCAATCCCGAGATCACGCCCGAGCATCTGCTCTACGCCGCCACCGAAGCCGAGCCGGGCCGCAGCATCGTGGCCGAGCTCAGCCTGGATCCCGACCAGGTTGCCGAGCAGATGCAGGAATACCTCGACACCGGTTCGCCCAGCGAAGACGACCTCGCCGACATCACCCTCAGCCCCGGCACCAAGCTGGCCCTGCGCGCCGCCCAACGGCAGGCCGCGCAGTCCGGCAGCAGCTACATCGGCCCCGAGCAGGTCCTGCTCGGCATCGCCTCGCTCCCCGACTCCGTAGCTGCCCAGGCGCTGATGGCCGGCATCGCCGCCACCCAGAGCGGTAACACGTCCGGCCCCGCGACCACGGGCTCCCCGGCCAAGCGACAGCAGCAGACCGACACCCCCACGCTGGACGAATACGGCCGCGATCTCACCGCGGAGGCCCGCGAAGGTCTCGTCGACCCGGTCGTCGGGCGGGCGGAGGAGATCGAGCAGACGATCGAGATCCTGTCGCGGCGGCGCAAGAACAATCCGGTGCTGATCGGTGATCCCGGTGTCGGCAAGACCGCGATCGTGGAGGGGCTGGCGCAGCGGATCGTCAACAACGACGTGCCGTCCACCCTCGCCGACCGCCGCGTCATCGCGCTCGACGTCGGCACACTGGTCGCCGGCAGCAAGTACCGCGGTGAGTTCGAGGCGCGGCTGACCCAGATCCTCGACGAGGTCCGCGCGCACTCGGACGAACTGATCGTCTTCATCGACGAGCTGCACACCATCGTCGGCGCCGGTGGTGGCGGCGAGGGCTCGATGGACGCGGGCAACCTGCTCAATCCCGCGCTCGCCCGCGGTGAACTGCATGTCGTCGGCGCGACCACGATCGACGAGTACCGCAAGTACATCGAGAAGGATGCCGCGCTCGAGCGCCGGTTCCAGCCGGTGATGGTGTCGGAGCCCTCGGTGGAGGACACCATCGAGATCCTGCGCGGTCTGGCCGATGTCTACGAGGAGCACCACCAGGTGCGCTACTCCGACGAGTCGCTGATCGCGGCGGCCCAGCTCTCGGATCGCTACATCACCGATCGGTTCATGCCCGACAAGGCGATCGATCTGATCGACCAGGCCGGTGCCAGGGTGCGGCTGCGGTCGGGCACACCCGATCCGGCGGCGAGGGCCAAGGACGAGGAGATCGCGCGGCTGTACCGGGAGAAGGACGCCGCGGTCGACAACGAGGACTACGAGAAGGCCACCGCGATCAAGGCCGATATCGCGGCCAAGGAGGAAGAGCTCGAGGAATCCGGCGGGCGGGCGGGCGAGCCCGAGGTCGAGGTCATCGACATCGCCGAGGTGATCTCCCGGCAGACCGGTATTCCCGTCGCGGATCTGACCGCCGAGGAGAAGCAGCGGCTGCTCCAGCTCGAGGACGTGCTGCACAAGCGCGTGGTCGGGCAGGATGAGGCGATCGTCGCGGTCGCCGAGGCGGTGCGCCGCGCCAGGGCCGGGCTCAAGGATCCGAACCGGCCGATCGGCTCGTTCCTGTTCCTCGGGCCGACCGGTGTCGGCAAGACCGAACTCGCGAAAGCGTTGGCCGAGGCCGTCTTCGGCGACGAGGACCGGCTCATCCGCTTCGACATGAGCGAGTTCCAGGAGAAGCACACGGTCTCGCGCCTCGTCGGCGCCCCGCCCGGATATGTCGGCTACGACGACGCGGCGCAGCTCACCGACAAGGTGCGCAGGCAGCCGTATTCGGTGATCCTGTTCGACGAGGTCGAGAAGGCGCACCCGGATGTGTTCAACGTGCTGTTGCAGTTGCTCGACGACGGCCGGGTCACCGATTCCAAGGGCCGCACCGTCGATTTCAAGAACACGATCGTCATCATGACCTCCAACATCGGCTCGGACCTGATCTTGAAGGCGCCGGAGGGTGATCTGGATGCGATCACACCGCAGCTGATGGAACGGCTGCAGCAGCATTTCCGGCCGGAGTTCCTCAACCGCATCGACGAAACCGTGGTGTTCCACCGGCTCGACAAGTCGCAGCTGGAACGGATCGTGAACCTGATCCTGGACAAGACCCGGCGCATGCTCGCCGCCCAGGACATCGAGCTCGACATCAGCGAGTCGGCGGTGGATTGGCTGGGCGATCGGGGTTTCCAGCCGGAGTTCGGCGCCCGGCCGTTGCGTCGCACGGTGCAGAAGGAGCTCGACAACCGGATCTCGCGGCTGCTGCTCGACGGCGGCCTGGAGCCGGGGGCGACGGTGAATGTCGACACGGCGGACGACGATCTGGTCGTCACCGCCGTCGCGCCGACCGGTGGCGCCGATACCAATGGCGCCGAACCGAAGTCGCACTCGAAGAAGAAGTCGGCGAAGAAGGGCGAGAACAAGAAGCTCGCCTCGTCGAAGAAGTAGGGTACAGGCGGGGGGGGGGGGGGGGGGGCCGGCGCGCCCCCCCCCCCGGGTGGGGGGGTCCGCCCGGGGCCCACCAGCGTAAACGCAAACAGGATACC
>NZ_JBHXMY010000508.1:0-4308 GCF_042720195.1 Nocardia sp. NPDC058497
GGGTTTTCCCCACGTTTTCCACAGGAGCTGCACAACACTGGGTGAACTACCCCCAAGTTATCCACAGTTGTGTGCACAGAGAGGGTTGGCGGCGCCCCGAAACGTCGCCTAGGTTCGTCGCATTGCCCTGCGCGCGACCCCGGGAATCACGCAGGCAACCGATTGCTGACATCCGTGTCGGTGCCCGGGAGTACAACGAGTTCATCGATGTGAAACCCCGGTTCTGCGGGCAGAGAGGACGGTCTGGTGACCACCACCGGTGACCGCGCGCATACGGACTTCCCGCCCGAACCCCCCGGCGAGGACTTCGGCCGCCAGCCCCCGCACGACATGGCCGCGGAGCAGTCCGTCCTCGGCGGCATGCTGCTGAGCAAGGACGCCATCGCCGACGTGGTCGAGGTGCTGCGCCCCGGCGACTTCTACCGCCCCGCCCACCAGGCCGTCTACGACACCATCCTCGACCTGTACGGCCGCGGCGAACCCGCCGACCCTGTCACGGTCGCCGCGGGCCTCGACCGCCGCGGCGAACTCAAGCGCATCGGCGGCCCGCCCTACCTGGTCACCCTCACCCAGACCGTCCCGACGGCCGCCAACGCCGGCTTCTACGCCGAGATCGTCGCCGAGAAGGCCATCCTGCGCCGCCTCGTCGAAGCGGGCACCCGCATCGTCCAGTTCGGCTACGCGGGCGCCGACGGCCAGGACGTCGCCGAGGTCGTCGACCGCGCCAAGGCCGAGATCTACGAGGTCACCGAGCGCCGCACCACCGAAGACTTCACCCCGCTGGAAGAACTCCTCCAGCCCACCATGGACGAAATCGACTCCATCGCCTCCCGCGGCGGCATCTCCCTCGGCGTCCCCACCGGCTTCACCGAACTCGACGAACTCACCAACGGCCTGCACGCAGGTCAGATGATCATCGTCGCGGCGCGACCTGGTGTGGGTAAGGCGCTGGCGCTGGACACGCCCCTACCCACGTCGGCAGGCTGGACCACCATGGGTGAGATCCAGGTGGGTGCCGAACTGATCGGCGCCGACGGCCGGCCCACCCGCGTTGTCGCAACCACCGAGGTCATGGCCGACCGTTCCTGCTACGAGGTGGAGTTCTCCGACGGCACGGTCATCGTTGCCGACGAAGAACACGAGTGGACGACGCTCGCGCCCACCCTGGCACCGCACCCCGTGGTCCGCACGACCGGCGAGATCGCCCACAGCCTGCGCACTCCCCGCGACAACTACGCCCACGCCGTGCCACGCACCGCACGCTCGGAAGCACGCCAGATCGTCGACGTGCGCAAGATCGATCCCGTCCCGGTCCGCTGTGTCGAAGTCGACAACGCCGACCACATGTACCTCGCAGGCCGCTCGCTGGTACCCACCCACAACTCGACGCTCGGCATGGACTTCATGCGCAGCTGCTCGATCAAACACGGCATGGCCAGCGTCATCTTCTCCCTCGAAATGAGCCGCACCGAGATCGTCATGCGCCTGCTCTCGGCTGAGGCGAAGATCAAGCTGGGCGATATGCGCTCCGGCCGGATGAGCGACGACGACTGGACCAAACTCGCCCGGCGGATGAGCGAGATCAGCGAGGCGCCGCTGTTCGTCGACGATTCCCCGAACCTGACCATGATGGAGATTCGCGCCAAGGCACGGCGGCTCAAGCAGCGCCATGATCTGAAGCTCGTCGTGGTGGACTACCTCCAGCTCATGAGCTCCGGCAAGAAGGTCGAATCCCGGCAGCAGGAAGTCTCGGAATTCTCGCGACACCTCAAGCTGCTCGCCAAGGAACTCGAAGTTCCGGTCATCGCGATCTCGCAGCTGAACCGTGGTCCGGAACAGCGAACGGACAAGCGGCCCATGGTGTCCGATTTGCGTGAATCGGGAAGTTTGGAACAGGACGCCGACATGGTCATCCTGCTGCACCGCCCCGACGCGTTCGAACGCGACGACCCGCGCGGCGGCGAGGCCGACCTCATCGTCGGCAAACACCGTAACGGCCCCACCGCCACCATCACCGTCGCCCACCAGCTGCACCTGAGCCGCTTCGTGGACATGGCCAGGGGGTAAGCCCTGCCCGCTCCATGGCGACCACGTATCACAGGCGCGGCCACACACCATCGGCTTCCTTGTGGCCCGAGCAATCGGCATGCACCGGCGAATGCACAACGGTCAAAGCCCTGACTGGGCCGAGATCGCAGAAACGCAGACCGACGCGAAGGGAATGCCGTTGCTCCTCAACGACCTCGACGCGCAGACCCAACAGCGATGGCTGGTGACTCAGGGATGGATTCGACTGGTAGACAACCAACTCCGCCGCGGCGGGCGAGCCAAGTCCGAAACTCATCGGCGCTGAATTCGCCGCGGAGACAGCAGAACTCGGTGTCCTGCGATCCGTAGGCCGCACAGGAACATGCTTCGACAACGCCTGGGCGGAATCGTTCAATGGGACCCTGAAGAACGAGCGGGTCAACCGCACCCAGTACTCGACACGGGAACACCTGAGAAGGGATATCACCAGCTATATCGAACTGCGCTACAACCAGATTCGAACCCACTCGGCGATCGACTACCGGACACCCAACGAAGTAGAGTCCGACTGGTTCGAGCGGAATCGAGCAGCGGCACTTTCACAATTGGATTGGGCCTAATTCGGCGGCAGTGCGGGCCATCGCGCGGATAGCGGCGCTGTCGGCGGTTGTGCGCCAGGTGAGCGCCCACTGCAGTTCTGGGGCGTCGGGCATCGGCAGGAAGACGATGCCGGGCGGGGTGTTGTAGCGTGCCGCGATCTCGCCGAGCGGGTGGACGCACTGCCCGGACGCCACCAAGGAGACGATCTCGTAGAAGGTCCTGGCGATCGGGCCGCGCGGGACGCGGCGGCCCCGCGGCGTGCGGGTCGGCACCATCGATGAAACCCAGTACTCGGGAGCGTCTTGACCGAAATCGACAACACGATAGTCGGCGAGGTCTTCGAGGGAAGCACTGCCACGTTCGACCAGCGGATGGTCGGTGGCCACAGCGAGCACGCGGCGGCCGGTGAGCACAGTCGGGCCGACGGTGATGTCAGGCTCGAGCACGGGCAGCCACAGCACGTTGATGTCGTGTCTGCCTTCGCGCAGCGCGTTGAACGGGTCTACGCCGTTGATCTCGCCAAAGGTGATGCCACACTCCGGATAGCGCGCAGCGAACGCGTCGGTCAGCGGCCGAAGTTCGTGTCCTGCGTGCCCGAAAACGCCGATCCGCAGCGACTGGTCCGCGTTCAATCCGGCGGCCTCAGCGCGGGCGAGCGCGGCTTGGAGCAGGTCGTGGACTTGCTTGAGGTCTTCGCGCAGGCGCCGCCCGACCGGAGTCAGTCGCACGCTGCGGCTCGTGCGTTCGAAAAGCGCGGTACCGATGCGGCGTTCCTGTTTGCGGATGGCCTGACTCACGCGGGCCTGGGACACGTGCAGTCGCTCCGCGGTGTGGCCGAAATGCAGCTCTTCGGCCAGGGTCAAAAATATCTCGATGTCGCGTAGCTCCACGCATAACTCCAGTGTTATCAATCGGTGCACGAAGCTTACGTTGTTCGGTTGCCGCGTTCGCGCGAAGGTTGATCTGTCACCGAGATCAACCCGGCGGCAGATCGACAACAAGGAGCCGTGAGCATGAACGTCAAGCACGAAATCGTCGTCATCGGTGGCGGATACGCCGGTGTGATGGCGGCCAACCGCCTGACCACGAACGCCGCAGCGCGCGTCACGGTGATCAATCCGCGTCGAGTCTTCGTGCCTCGGTTGCGCATGCATCAGGTCGCTGGCGGAACCCACGAGGGCGCAGTCGAATACCCCGACGTCCTCTCCGAGAAGGTCCGGCTGGTGGTCGGCAGCGTGACGCGCATCGACGCGCCCGCGCGCAAGGTGCTGCTCGCCGACGGCGACTCGATCGACTACGACTACCTGGTCTACGCGGTTGGTAGCGGCAACGCCGCGCCCTCGGTGCCAGGTGCCGCCGAGTTCGCCCACCCTGTCGCGACCTTGGAAGCGGCGCAGCGGCTGCGGTCGCTCCTTCTGGACACGCCGATCTCGGCCCCGGTGAGCGTGATCGGTGGCGGGCCGGCCGGAGTCGAGACCGCTGCCGAGCTGGCCGAGCAGGGCCGCGTGGTCACTCTCATCTGTGGCGGCGCTCTGGTGCCCTACCTACACCCCAAGGCGCGTCGGACCGCCCACAAGTACCTGGCCAAGCTGGGCGTCACCGTCATCGAAGGTGCCGATGCGGTCGTGACCGCGGTGTCTGCCGATGCTGTTGAGCTGGCTGACGGTCGAATCCTGGACC
>NZ_JBHXMY010000509.1:0-4299 GCF_042720195.1 Nocardia sp. NPDC058497
GGGGGCACCCCCCGCCGCGCGACCACCCGAACCCCCGCGCCCGGATCAGCTATCGGGGCGCAGCGGGAACGTCACTCACTTGCTCAGTACCGTGAACCGGAACTTGAAGGAGCCGTCGAGGGTCTGCTCGACACCAGAGACGCCGGGCACCGACACCGCGACCTGCTTACCCGAGAGCAGCGGCAGCGTCGGCAGATGGTTCTGCGCCAGGTCGGTCTGGATCTTGCGCAGCAGCTCGACCCGCTTGGCCGGATCGGATTCGGTGGTCTCGGCGGTCAGCTGGGCGTTGATGCCGGGGTTCTCGAAGTGCGACTGCAGGAAGTTGTTCGGCCCGAAGAACGGCGAGAGGTAGTTGTCGGCGTCCGGGAAGTCCGGGAACCAGCCGAACTGGTACATCGGGTAGCCGTCGGAGGCGCGTTCCTTCTGGTAGGTGACCCATTCGGTGGACTGCAGGTTCACCTTGAACAGGCCCGACGCCTCGAGCTGGGACTTGACCGCGGCGTACTCCTCCGAGGAGCTGGAGCCGTAATGGTCGGGGTTGTACTGCAGGTTCAGCGTCACCGGGGCGGCGACGCCCGCGTCGGCCAGGAACTTCGCGGCCTGTGCCTTGTCCGGCTTGGCGCCGTAGAGCTGCTTCAACGGCTCGGCCGCGCCCGTCATGCCCTGGGGCACATAGCCGTACGCGGGCTGGTAGGTGTTCTTGTACACCGAGGAGGCCAGCGCTTCCCGGTCCACCGAGGACGCGAGCGCCTTGCGCACGGCCAGCTTCTGCTCGGGGGTGTTGCCCGGCATGGTGTTCATGTTGAACACGATGTAGCGCAGCTCGCCGCCGGGTCCGTCGGTGACCTTCACCTTGGAATCGGCACGGAGAGAATCGATGTCGGTGGGCGTGAACGAGCGGTAGCCGACGTCGATGGCGCCGTTCTGCAGGTCCAGCTTCAGGTTGTCGGAGGTGGCGTAGTACTTGGTCGACACCGTGGTGTTCTTCGGCATGCCGAGGATGCCCTGGTAGGCGGGGTTGGCCTGGTACTCGACCAGCTTGTTCTTGTCGTAGCTGCTGATCGTGTACGGACCCGAATAGCCCTTCGCCGCAACGACTTCCTCGTCGGTGGCCACCTTGTCGGCCGAGAACACCTTCTCGTCGACGATCGGGCCCGCCTGGGTCGGCAGGATGGTCGGGAAGGTCTGATCGTTGGCGACCTTCAGCGTGAACGCGACGGTGAGATCGTCGACCACATCGGTCTTGTCGAGGTTGCCTAGCAGCGAGGCGGGACCGTGCGGATCGTTGATCTTCAGCATCCGGTCGAAGGAGAACTTGACGCTCTTGGCGGTCAACGGATTTCCGTTGGCGAATGTCAACCCGGATTTGATCTTGCACGTGTACACGGTGGGCGCGGTGAACTCGCACTTCTCCGCCGCATCGGGCTTGGGGGTGGTGTCGCCCGGCGCGAAATTCAGCAGATACGAATAGATCTGGTTCTCCACCAGCAGCGAGCCGTTGTCGTAGGCGGCGGCCGGGTCGAGCGAGAAGATCTTGTCCGTGGTGCCGACGACCAGCCCCGCACCGGACCCCGCCTCATCGGTGCGGCCCGAACCACAGCCTGCCAGCGCGGCGGCGACGACAGCCGCGACACCCACTGCGGCAACTTGTTTCGCGCGATTCTTGCGAACGCTCAGTGCACTGTTCAACATCAGATCCCATTCTCGAACGCCACGTCGTCGCCGCACCCGGATCACAGGCGCGGCGACAACACGGTGAGCTAGCGATATAACGGGGGACCGTACAGGCGAACCATTACCGCCCAGTATCAATTCGAGCGAAAAATTGCGCGGATGTTATGAACTAATCTTACGAAATTGTCGGCTACCGGAATTCCTTCCGTACACAACACAAAAAGGGCCGATCAGGTTTATCCTGACCGGCCCCTCCTGGTGACGATGCGGCGCTACGGCCTGCTCAGCGCGTCGGCGTTGACGTTCTCGGCGAGCAGCTTCGCCTCCGGCTTGCCCGAGAGCATCCCCTCGAGCACGTTCTTGCCGATGGCGGCCTCCTGCGGCAGCGGGATCGGGTAGTCGCCGGTGAAGCAGGCGGTGCACAGCCTGCTGGCCGGCTGCTCGGTGGCCGCGATCATGCCCTCGGTGGAGATGTAGCCGAGGGTGTCGGCGCCGATCGAACGGCGCACGTTCTCGACCATGTCGTCGTAGCTGTCGTCGGCGCCCGCGCCGTTGGCGATCAGCTCCGCGCGCGAGGCGAAGTCGATGCCGTAGAAGCAGGGCCACTTCACCGGCGGCGAGGCGATCCGGACGTGGATCTCCAACGCACCGGCCTCGCGCAGCATGCGGATCAGCGCGCGCTGGGTGTTGCCGCGCACGATCGAGTCGTCGACGACGATGAGCCGCTTGCCACGGATGACCTCGCGCAGCGGGTTGAGCTTGAGCCGGATACCGAGCTGACGGATGGTCTGGCTCGGCTGGATGAAGGTGCGGCCGACGTAGGCGTTCTTCATCAGGCCCTGGCCGTAGGGAATGCCGGAGCCCTGCGCGTACCCGACCGCGGCGGGCGTGCCCGACTCGGGCACCGGGATCACCAGGTCGGCCTCGACCGGGCTCTCCTTGGCCAGCTTGCGGCCGATCTCCACGCGGGTCGAATGCACCGAACGCCCGGCGATCGTGGTGTCGGGGCGAGCCAGGTACACGTACTCGAAGACGCAGCCCTTGGGCTCGGGGTTGGCGAAGCGCATCGAGCGCACGCCGTCGGAGTCGATCGCGAGCAGCTCGCCCGGCTCGATCTCGCGGACGAACGCGGCGCCGACGATGTCGAGCGCGGCGGTCTCGGAGGCGACGACCCAGCCGCGATCGAGCCTGCCCAGCACCAGCGGGCGCACGCCGTGCGGGTCACGCGCGGCGTAGAGGGTGTGCTCGTCCATGAAGGTCAGGCAGAACGCGCCGCGCAGCTGCGGCAGCAGCTCCATCGCGGCCTGCTCGATGCTCGAGTCGGCCGCGGCGTGCGCCAGCAGGGCGGTGACGATGTCGGAGTCGGAGGTCGCGCCGGTCATCTGCGGGCGGCCGTCGATCACGCCCGCCCCGATCAGGCCGAGTTCGCGTGCGCGCCCGGCCAATTCGGCGGTATTGACGAGGTTGCCGTTGTGGCCCAGCGCCAGGCCGGAGCCGACGGCGGTGGTGCGGAAGATCGGCTGCGCGTTCTCCCAGGTGACGCCACCGGTGGTGGAGTAGCGACAGTGTCCGACGGCGATATGCCCCGGCATCGCGCCGAGGGTCTGCTCGTCGAAGACCTGACTGACCAGGCCGAGATCCTTGAAGACCAGAATCTGGGAGCCGTCGGAGACGGCGATACCGGCCGCCTCCTGCCCGCGATGCTGCAGGGCGTACAGGCCGTAGTAGGTGAGCTTCGCTACGTCCTCGTCGGGAGCCCAGACGCCGAAAACGCCACACTCCTCGCGGGGCTCGTTCTCGGGCTCGTCCGGAAGTGTGGAAGTGCTGTCGATCGTGCGATCGGCGTCGGTCACCGTGTGCTCCCTGTTCGGGCGGGCTGGGGGCACCCGTCATTCTACGGGTGATTCGGACGTCGACATACGCCGCGGCGCAAACCCGGCGCAATCGACCTCGGTGATCGCCCGGATTCCGGCGGAACAGCTGTTACGGTGCCGGTCGTGACCACCGATGACAGTGCCCACGAAGCTGCTGATTCCCCAGCGTCTGCCACAGACAACGCCGATTCGACACCGAAGGATTCCGATTCGTCACCGCGTGGGGAAGCGACGTTGGACACAGTCCGGATTCCGCCCCGGCGATGGGCCTGGATGGTGCTGGCGCCGACTGTCGTGCTCGCGGTCGTGTTGTCCCTGCTCGGCGTCATGTATCTGGCCTATATCTCCGATCCGGAGGGGAATCTGCACGATTTCCCGATCGCGCTGGTCAACCAGGACGTCGGGGACACCATCGACATCAACGGCCGGACCGAGCAGGTGAATTTCGGCAAGCAGGTGGCCGACGCGCTGGTGGCGGGCGTGCCATCCGACCAGGTCGACCTGCGGGTGGTCGGGATCAGCGAGGCGGACCGCCTGATGCGCACCGCGCAGATCTACGGCGCCATCATCATCCCCAGCGACTTCAGCAAACGGCTGGGCATTCTCGGGGTCGGCAGCGTCGTCGGCGGCGAGATCGAGCGCCCGATCATCACCGTGCAGACCAATCCCGGGATGGGCCCGTACGCCGCGGGCAGCGTGTACCGCAGCCGCGCGCGCCCCATGACCGTGGCGATCGCACACGAGGGCGCGC
>NZ_JBHXMY010000510.1:0-4288 GCF_042720195.1 Nocardia sp. NPDC058497
ATGGCGCTCAAACAGACCGTGATGTTCCTACTTGGGACGCCGCTCTCGGTAAATGGAAACCCGTGCCATATCCCGGCCTTCGGGGCCCCTGGACAATCAATGACAATGTCGCTTGGGATGGTGGCGCCGGTTTCGCGCCCGCGGAGAGCAATATCTCGGCTGCCACCAAACTCGTCGCGCAGCTGAATGTTCCAGCTCAGGACACCGCATGGCGACCGCTGATCTTCGGTGGTGTGATCGTCGCCTCACGGGAGAACTACAACCAGTTCTCCACTCGGATCGACGCGGAGGTGCGCATCGGCTCGCCCACCGGCCAGCGGGTGGCTCTCGGTTCGGGGCAGGTGACCGGCGCCGTCAGCCGTGCCCGGCTGCAGCCGTTCTTCGGCGTGCGCAATGTGACGCCCGACAGCGCGATCGGCGTTATCCCCGCAGGTCAGAACGTCACCTTTTACGTAGTGCTGAGCCGGAATGCTGGTACCGCCAACTACGACTACATCATGGACGACTCGGAGGTCGTCTGCTGGGCTCGACGCGTGGGGGCAGTGTGAGTACCGAGAATCTGACGCACGTATACGACGAAGACGTCATGATCACCATGCGTGGCGTCGCCGACTCGGTCGGTCTGCCCTACACGGTGAACCCCGTCGAATTGGTCGACCGGGAGGTGTTGATCGAGCTGCGCGAAGGTCCGGCGGGCCCGGTCGGACCCGAATGCGATGCCGCGTGGCCCTGGCAGTGGCAGGGCGACATCGACGACGCCGCCGCGCTCACCGCGCTCGCTCTCAGCACAGACGACGCACGTAAGGCATGGCGCGTCGTCGCCGAGAATGCCGTCTATTACTGGACCGGGCTGGAATTCATCGCCTTCGAAGACGCTTTCCAACGTCCTGGTCGTAGAGGCAAGGACAATGCTCTGTCCGGCAGCGCAGTTGCGGGGGCCGTCGGCTCGTCCGCCTCGGCGCGAGTGATCGGCATCGCGCCTGGTCAGCAGGTCGAGATCACTTTTCCGCGCGGTGCTGTCGGCGCACAGGGCGACCCAGGCGAGGCCGGACGCATCCAGGACGCGGTCGATGTCCAGATCGATGACGATCGCCCGCTCGGCCAGGATCATGTGCTGGCCTGGGACGCCACGGTGCAGAAGTTTCGGCCGATCCCGACCCCGCGCCCGCGCGGGCCCTGGGTGATCGGGGAGAAGCAGTTCTTCTCCGGAAAGAATGTCAAGGAGCAGCGTAAAGTTCTCGCCTCCATCACCATTCCCGCGCAGCCGACGGCGTGGCGACCGCTCGTCGAGGGTGCTGTCGTTGTGCAATCGGCGGCTCCGACGCGCTGTGACGTCCTGGTTCGCGTCGGCGGCGTCGACGGTGATGTCGTCGGATACGGCTGGGGCCACTCGGTCACGCGCGTAGCCCACGTTCCGATTACACCCGGGTGCGGGTTCGCGTTCCCGGAGCAGTCCACTCCCCTGTTCGGCGTTGTACCCGCGAATCAGACGGTGACGCTCTACGTCGTGGTCGACCGCGTCACCGGCAGCGGCACTTACAACGTCTACAACAACTACTCCCATCTTCAGGTCCGCGCGATTCCGCTCGTCGGCTGACCGCTGCATCGCCTACTTCTTCGAAAGGCATTGATCCATGGCTGATCTGCCCCCGCTCGACTACGGAAAGGTCGTCGGGCGATTCCTCGCCAACGTCATCGACGGCCCCGACCTGGGCGAACTCCCCGAGTTTCCTTCGCTGACAGGCACTCTCACCTTCACCGCGGACGCACCCAAGGTGCTGGTTCCCGGTGCCCAGCCGAGCCCCGCTACCTATGTGCAGCTACCGAACCACTACGAATGCCAGCTCGACGAGTTCGGCTATCTCACCTGGCGAGGCAAGCGCGGGGTGCGGTTGGTCGCTCCCGGCGCGGCGACCAACCCGGCGGAGTGGACCTGGCGGGTTTCGTTCGACCTCGCCTACGACGGTGAGCGAATTCCTGTGGAGTCGTTCAGCTTCAACGTTCCGAAGTATGTCGCCGGCCCGGACCCGGAGAACCCGGACGTCGCCTCGACGGGTCTGGTCGACCTGACCTTGGTGTCACCGGTTCCGGCCTCGGCGGGCAACGCTGTGGTGATGGGTCCGCGTGGGGCGGGCATCCAGATCGACGGTCAGGTGAACACCTATGGCGAGCTGCCCGCCGGCGCGGTCGACGGCAGTCAGTTCGTGGTCAAGTCCGACGGGCTGCTCTATCTGTACGACGAGGTCAGTGGCTGGACGCCGAACGGTCAGGGGGTGACCGTTCGCGGTCCGGCGGGTACGACGCAGTGGGCTGGAATCAGCGGGAAACCGGCAACCTTCCCGCCGACGATCGGTTCGTCCGCCACCACCGCTGTTGCTGGTGACGACCCCCGGCTGAGCAATGCCAGGCCCCCGACCGCGCACACGCACCCCGTCACTGACATCACCGGCGTTACCGCGATCGCCGATGCGCTCCTCAGCTCGACTGACGAGGCCCAGGCTCGCACCGCTATCTCGGCGGTGTGGACGTCGGATCCGCGGCTGTCGGATGCCCGCACGCCCACGGCGGCGGGTCAGGCCTACGACATCGCCTTCAAATCACACAGTGGCGTGCGTGCTGCCGGTGCGGGCAATACGGTGCCGGAGGGGATTCGGGCCGAGCGCCCGATCACCGTCACCGCCGTCACCTATCGCGGCGAGACGGCGGGTACCGGCAACCTGGTTGTCGAGCTCAGGAAGAACGGCACCGCCATCCCGGGGACCTCGGCGACGATCGCGGCGGCCAATCATGCGCTGGATACGACAGTGTCCGGTACCTGGAGTTTCGCTGTGGGCGACAGGATTACGGTGCAGGTGACCAGTGCGGACAGCCCCGCCGGGCGTGGACTGCAGGCCAGTTTGCGCGGGGTGACGGTGTGATGCCGACGTTGCAGATCGGGGGGCCGGTGGTGATGTGGCCGCAGATGCCCGCTCAGGAGGAAACTCCGGTGGGTCAGATGCCTGAGTGGGCTACTCCGGAGTCCGGGTATCCGGGAGCGTCGAGTTCAGGGGGCCAGCCCGAACCTGGTTCCGAGCCGACACCGCAGCCCGAGCCGGAGCCGACGCCCGGGGCGGCACCGGAGCCTGGGACTGCAGCGGAATCGGAACCGTCGACCGCTGTCGACCAGTCTCCTACGGAGCCGAGCTCAGCGGAGGTGAGTAGCTGATGCCGCACATCTTCGTCGGTGGCGATGTCTTCGCTCCGTCCGCGATGACGAAGAACAGCACCGGGACGATGGGTGCCTACAACACCTGGACCGCAGTGGATGGGTGGATCGCCGACACGGTCGGTTACCCCGGCTCACAGGTGTCTGGCAACGGCCTGGTGGTGCAGAGTGGCGGCGCAGCCGTGCCATTGACCGCCAATGTCGTCGTCAGCGGGGCTCTGACCACCGGAAACTTCCAGGCCAGGTTGCTGGTCGGCACAACGGTGGTTGCCACCGGCGCCGCGGTGTCCGGCACCGGCGGTACGTTGGTGGTCAGCGCGACTGTGCCGTTGGTGGCGGGTTCGGTGGTCACCGTCGAGACCTGGCACACCATCCAGTCGAGCGCCTGGGAGGCGACGATTACCGCCGGCGCGGCGACGTTCCTGCGGATCGGCTGACTCCGGCTCAGTCCTGCCCGGCAGGTTTGCGGTCTGACCATCGACCGAGGACGTGATTCACACGTCGACGCCGTCCGGTAGCTCGGCTGGCTACGGAACCAGCGGAGCTAAACCCGAGCTCCCGGGCTGCATCGTCTCGCCGATGCAGTGGTCGTTTTGGCGCAGGTGGCGACGATTCTCGACGGAGGAGAATCCGCGGTCGGTGACCCATACGATCTTCGACATTGTCCAATCCCACCTGCCGTCTTCTCCTGCCGGATCAACACCTGGTCGCCGGTGCCCGGCCGGCATCAGCAGCGCACCGGGATTCCGCCACGGGTGACCGCCATCCCGATCAAGCGTCATCGCACGGCCCGTCTCTACACCGAGGGCAATACCGCAGGCGTCAATGTGTGGGGCCAGCTCGCCGGCCGCCGCTGGCTCGCCTCGCTGGACCCGTGGACCAGTACCGACATCGTGGTGAAGATCGAGGACGGGAACACCGAGTCGAGCATCATCGGGGCGGTGACACCGCGGTCGTCGCGACCGTTCTGATCCTGCTTTCCAACTGAACATCGAGCGAGTGTGGCCCATACCGATTGACGGGGTGGGGGGCGCGGTTTGCGAGGTTGGGTGTGGGATTGGGGGTCCGCGGCCCGGTGTGTGG
>NZ_JBHXMY010000511.1:0-4268 GCF_042720195.1 Nocardia sp. NPDC058497
GTGTAGATCGGAGTTAGCCCGTCCCCGGTGAGTTACCCATGTTCTTACGAGACCTGTGGGTGGCTCACCTGAGATCAGGGTTGCCTATGAAACGGCGATAAACGTCAGCACGGTTGCGCCGACCCGGATGACATCCCCGTCCGCCAGCAGCGCACCGCTGTCGATCGGCACCTCGTTCACGTAGACGCCGTTGGCCGAGTGCAGATCCTTGATCAGCAGTCCGGCGCGGCTCGGCATGATGTGCGCGTGGTAGCGGCTGGCTTTCGGGTCGTCGAGCACCAGCTCGTTATCCGTCATCCGCCCGATCCTGATGCCGCTGTGCGGAATCGGGATGGTGCGGCCGTCGGCGAAGCGCAGGTTGCCGTTGCGGATCGAGCGCGGCACCTCGGTGACCGTCTCGGTCATCGCGGCGGCGAGCTGCTCGGATCGCTTGGCCTCCACCACATTCAGCGGTTCCTGGCGCAGCACCCGCTGTTCCAGCTCGATCAGCGCGGCGCCGGGATCGATGCCGAGCTCCTCGGCCAGCACGCCGCGCACCCGCCTGCACGCCTCCAGCGCGTCGGCCTGCCTGCCGGACAGGTACAGCGCGGTGATCAGCTGACCCCACAGCGGCTCGCGCAGCGGGTGCTCGTTGGTCATCGAGACCAGCTCACCGATCACCGAAGACGCGCGCCCGCAGGCGATTTCGGCGTCGACGCGGGCGGAGACGGCGAGCAGCCGCTCCTCGTCCATCGCGGTCGCGAAACCGTCGGCGAACTGCAGTCCGGCCAGGTCGGACAGTGCCCGCCCCGTCCACTCGCGCAGGGCCGCGCCGAAGAGATTGGCCGCGCCGGGGTGGTCACCCGCGTCCAGGCAGCGCGAACCCGCCTCGCGGGCGTTCTCGAACCGGCCGAGATCGCAAGCGGTGTCCGGGATTTCGAGCCGGTAGCCCGCGCCCTCGGTCCGCAGGACCTGCGCGGAATCGATACCGGCGTTGCGCAGCGCCTTACGGATGTTGGAGACGAACACCTGCAGGCTGGCGGCGTAGGAGTCCGGCGGATCCTCGTTCCACACCATCTCGGCCAGCACGGCAGAAGACACCGCGCGCCGCCGGTTGACGGTGAGCGCGGCAAGCAGAGCGCGCGGCTTGGGCCCGCCGACCGCCACCGGCTCACCGCCGACCAGCAGTCGAACGGGCCCGAGCACACGGACATCAAGACTCATGAGCTCGGGCCCCGTTTGATTGTTGCGAAAAACCGATCAGGAACCCGACACCGAACGACCGGCCGACTTCAGGTCGTTGCAGGCCTCGACGACGCGATCGGCCATCGAGGTCTCGGCCTTCTTCAGGTAGCTGCGCGGGTCGTAGACCTTCTTGTTGCCGACCTCGCCATCGATCTTCAGCACACCGTCGTAGTTGGCGAACATGTGACCGGCGACCGGGCGGGTGAAGGCGTACTGGGTGTCGGTGTCGACGTTCATCTTCACGACGCCGAACCGCAGCGAGTCCTCGATCTCGGACTTCAGCGAGCCCGAACCACCGTGGAAGACGAAGTCGAACGGCTGCGCGTCGGCCGACAGGCCGAGCTTGGCGGCCGCGACCCGCTGACCCTCGGCCAGCACCTCGGGCTTGAGCACCACGTTGCCCGGCTTGTACACACCGTGCACGTTGCCGAAGGTGGCGGCCAGCAGGTACTTGCCGTTCTCGCCCGCGCCGAGCGCGTCGATGGTCTTCTCGAAGTCCTCGGGCGAGGTGTAGAGCTTGTCGTTGATCTCGGCCTCGACACCGTCCTCTTCACCGCCGACGACGCCGATCTCGACCTCGAGGATGATGTTGGCGGCCTTCGAGAGCTTGAGCAGCTCCTTGGCGATCTCGAGGTTCTCGTCGATCGGGATGGCAGAGCCGTCCCACATGTGCGACTGGAACAGCGGGTTCAGGCCGGCGTTGACGCGGTCCTGCGAGATCGCGAGCAGCGGACGCACGTAGGTGTCCAGCTTGTCCTTGGGGCAGTGGTCGGTGTGCAGCGCGATGGTCACGTCGTACTTGGCGGCGACCACGTGCGCGAACTCGGCCAGCGCCACCGCGCCGGTGACCATGTCCTTCACGCCGAGACCGGAGGCGAACTCGGCGCCACCGGTGGAGAACTGGATGATGCCGTCGCTGCCCGCCTCCGCGAAGCCCTTGATAGCGGCGTTGATCGTCTCCGACGAGGTGCAGTTGATAGCCGGGAATGCGAACGAGTGCGCCTTGGCCCGGCCGAGCATCTCGGCGTAGACCTCCGGAGTCGCGATAGGCACAGCAGTGACCTCCGTCTGTGGGGAAGCGAAAAACCAATTCTGTCAGGCCACACCCTAAGTTAGGAAGCGATCGCGGGGTTCACCGGCTTGTTCCCCGCGCATCTGTGAACACCGCAGGACACTCATGTCACAGATTGGACCGGTACTGTGGGGGCCGTGACTTTGCTGGCGGTATCCGATGCGGTGACGAACAACCTTGCGTTGACCCAGTTGCTGGACCCGTTGTATCTGCTCCAGGAGACGTGGCTGAAGAACGCGGTTCTACCCGCCATCCTGGCGATCGTCTTCATCGAGACCGGTCTGCTCTTCCCGTTGCTGCCAGGTGACTCGCTGCTGTTCACCGGCGGCATGCTGGCCGCGCAGGGCAGCCCGAACATCTGGGTGCTCGTGCCGCTGATCATCATCACCGCCTTCGCCGGCGATCAGTGCGCGTACTGGATCGGCCGCAAGATCGGACCCGCGATCTTCCGCAAGGAGGACAGCCGCTTCTTCAAGAAGCAGTACATCGTGGAGACGCACGAGTTCTTCGAGAAGCACGGCCCGAAGACGATCATCCTGGCCAGGTTCGTGCCGATCGTGCGCACGTTCATGCCGGTGCTGGCCGGTGTGTCGAAGATGAGCTACCGCAAGTATGTGGCGTTCGACATCGTCGGCGCCGTGCTCTGGGGTGGCGGCGTGACGATCATCGGCTACTTCCTGGGCAATGTGCCGTTCATTCGCGACCATGTGGAAGCGATCTTCCTGCTGATCGTGTTCGTCTCGATCCTGCCCGCGATCATCACGGTCGGTAAGAAGGTCCTCGCCCGTCGCGGCGCCGCGCCCGCCGAGGCCGCGCCCGCCACCGAGCTGGCCGCTTCGGCGAACGAGGCGCACTGATCACGTGACCGCAGGACCGTCGATTCACGCTCTGGGCAGCTTCGATCCGCTGATCTCGGCAGGCCCCGCCGTGGTCTGGACGGTGGTGCTGGTCTTCGTCTTCCTGGAATGCGCGTTCATCATCGGGCTGTTCCTGCCCGGTGACTCCATGCTCATCACCGCGGGCATCGTGATGGCCTCGCACGCCAACGGCGAGGCCCAGGTGTGGGCGTTGTCGGTGGGCACGATGCTGGCCGCGATCGCGGGCAATCAGGTCGGGTATGTCGTCGGCCAGCGGACCGGACATCACCTGGTCGCGCGCAAGAACGGCCGCTATATCAACACCAGGAATCTGGCGAAGGTCACCGCTCTGCTGGAGAAACACGGCTTCTTCGCCGTGCTGGTCGCGCGCTGGATTCCGTGGGTGCGCACGCTGTGCCCGATGGTGGCGGGCGCGGCCAAGATGGATCACCGCCGCTACACCATCGCCAGCACCCTCGGCGCGATCATCTGGGCGCCGGTGCTGCTGCTGATCGGCTATTACGCGGGTGAGTTCCTCGAGCAGGTGCCCTGGCTGATGCCCGCCGTGATCGGCATCATGATCGTCGGCTTGGTCATCGGCACGATCCTCGGCCTGCGGCACTACCGCCAGGAGATGGCCAAGCCGGTCGAGGACTTCGATCTGGATCGCGCGGCCGTCACCACCGACGCCGACCGCTGAGGGTCACAACCCCGCGGCGGTCACCTGGTAGGCGGCTTCCATCAGCATCCACCCGGACAGCTGCACCGACAGGTCGCGTTCCGGCACGGCGGAAGCGGTCACCGAACCGCCCGCGGTGAACCTGCCCGCGCCCGCCGTGCCGCCGGGTAAGCGGGCCGGCTTGCTCCAGTCGTGCCCGAACAGCGGCTCGCCCTCCACCTCGAGGCGGTTCGCCCACGCCGCGGTGGCCGAGGCCTTCACGATGGCCGCCGCGGTGCGCCGGTCGCTCTCCTGCTGCTTGCCCTCGCCGGGCAGCATCAGCGCGACGACCGCCAGGTAGCGGGCGAGGATGCCGTTGAACAGGCCGCCGTCCCCACCGCCGCCGCCGGCGTTCACCAGGCGGGTGGGCAGGGTCTCCTCGACAGCGCCCAGAAGC
>NZ_JBHXMY010000512.1:0-777 GCF_042720195.1 Nocardia sp. NPDC058497
CACCTAGGGGGGCATGGGGGTCGTCAACCGGAGGGGCGGCCTGATCTCCAAGGGGCATCCGCTCGGGGCGACCGGCCTGGCCCAGTGCTCCGAGCTCACCTGGCAGCTGCGCGGCACCGCGGGCAAACGCCAGGTCGGCGACGTCACC
Organism: Nocardia sp. NPDC058497; assembly: GCF_042720195.1. Classification (NCBI taxonomy): domain Bacteria; kingdom Bacillati; phylum Actinomycetota; class Actinomycetes; order Mycobacteriales; family Nocardiaceae; genus Nocardia; species Nocardia sp. NPDC058497. The sequence continues at coordinate 149 of NZ_JBHXMY010000512.1, forward strand.
GCTGCCCTGCAGCACAATATCGGCCTTGGCGGCGCCGCCGTGGTCACCGCTTACCAGCGCGCGGTGCGCTGACCCGCACGAGGAGTACCGCAATGGGACATATCGAAGCCACCAAGACCGTCACCGCGACTCCCGAAGCCCTGTGGGCCGTCGTCTCGGACCCGCAGACCTGGGACAAGTGGTTCACCATCCACGAGAAGTTCATGGAGGAACCGCCCGCCGTACTGGTCGAGGGCGCCGGGCTGGTCGCCAAGATCGTCATGCTCGGCATGGCGAACAAGATGGAATGGACGGTCAAGGCCGTCGAGGTGCCGAACCGGCTGACCCTCACCGGTGCCGGAATGGCCGGTGTGCGTACCGAATTCACCTTCGACATCAAGCCGGAAGGTTCCGGCAGCGTCATCCTGGTGTCCGGCGACTTCGAGGGTGCGCTGATCAAGGGCGCGCTGGGCAAGGCGGTGGAGAAGGACGGCCGCACCCAGCTGGACAAATCCCTCGACCAGCTCGACGCGCTGGCCTCGGCGTAGGGCGCCGGAATGACAGAGCATGAATCGTGCCGAGTGGTGGGTATATTAGAAACGGGGCAGGGAAAAATGATAGTAGAGAAAGAAAAAAAAGTAAAACCCAAC
>NZ_JBHXMY010000512.1:787-4255 GCF_042720195.1 Nocardia sp. NPDC058497
GGGGTGGTTGTGGTGCGCGCCAGCACCGAGCTCTACCCCTCGCTCGCGGTGGGCAGCGTCCGCTGACGCGGGCCTGGAAAAATGGAGCGACGCGGAGCAATTCGCCGTCACCGCGGACCGTATCGCCGAATACGCAGCAGCGACCAATGATCCGATCGAGGCGCACCGCACCGGCGAGGTCGCGCCGCCGGTGTTCGCCAGCGTCCCGGTGTTCGAAGCCATGATGATGCCCGTCATCGACGTGGCACCCATGGACATCTTCGGCCGGGTCGTGCACGGCGAGCAGGACTTCCACTTCCACCGGCCGATCCGGCCCGGCGAGGAACTGGTCTCGCGGGCCAAGGCGGTCGGCTACACCAGCAAGTCCACCGGTACGACCATCACCATCCTGGTCGAATGCCGCGACACCGCAGGCGAATTGGTGAACGAGCAGTACCTCACCGCCTTCTTCCGCAATATCGACGCGGGCAAGTCGGTGGGGGAGCAGGCGCCGTCGCACCGGTTCGACGAGACTCTGCGCGCGAGTGCGCCGTCGGCGGTCGTCGACCAACACGTCGACGACGACCAGACCTTCCGGTACTCGCCCGCCTCGGGCGACCCGGTCCCGCTGCACCTCGACGAACAGGTCGCCAAGGACGCCGGACTGCCCGGCATCATCGCGCACGGCCTGTGCACGATGGCGATGGCCTCCTGGGGCGTACTCACCGCGACCGCTGGTTCGGATGTGCACCGGCTGCGGCGCTTCGCGGTGCGCTTCGCCAAGCTCGTGTTCCCCGGCGACGACCTGCAGACCCGGATCTGGCCCGTCACCAGCGCCGACGGCGTCACCACCTACGCGTTCGAGACGGTGCGCGGCGAGGACGTCGTGCTCAGCGACGGCCTGGCCGTGATCGCCGACTGAACCCCCTCACATACAGGAGTCACCATGAGTTCCCTGGCAGGCAAGGTCGCCGTGATCACCGGCGCGGGCCGCGGCATCGGCCGTGAGCACGCGCTGTTGTTCGCGCGCGAAGGCGCGAAGGTCGTCGTCAACGATCTCGGCGGCAGTAATGCCGGCGAAGGCGCCGACGTCGGTCCGGCGCAGCAGGTCGCCGACGAGATCCGGGCCGCGGGCGGTGCGGCGGTCGCCAATACCGACAACATCGCGACCTGGGACGGCGCGCAGAACCTGATCGCGCAGGCGGTGTCGGAGTTCGGCGGGCTCGACATCGTGGTCAACAACGCGGGCATCTTGCGCGATGTCTTCGTTGCCGCGATGGACGAAGCCCAGTGGGACGCGGTGATCGCCGTGCACCTCAAGGGTCACGCGGCCGTGCTGCACCACGCTGCCGCCTACTGGAAGGCGCAGAGCAAGGCAGGCAACCAGCCCAATGCGGCCGTCATCAACACCGCCTCGGCCTCGGGTGTCACCCTGCCCAATGCGGGTCAGGCCAACTACGGCGCGGCCAAGGCAGGGATCGCCGCGCTCACCCAGGTCGCGGCCGAGGAACTTGGCCGCTACGGCGTGCGGGTCAACGCCATCGCGCCGATCGCCCGCACCCGGCTCACCCTGGCCACCCCCGGCATGGGCGAGATGTTCGCCGCCGAGGCCGCCGCGGCCGAGGAATCCGGCGGGTTCGACGCCTTCAGCCCGGCCAATATCTCGCCGCTGGTCGCCTACCTGGCCTCGGACAAGTGCCCCATCACCGGCAAGGTGTTCGCTGTGCAGGGCGGAGCCATCTCCGAACTGGCCGGCTGGCACGACGTGAAGACGATCGAGACCGAAGGGCCGTGGGCGATCGACGACATCGCCGTGCGGCTGCCGTGAGCGGGAGACGACGATGATCGAATGGTCCGAAACCGATCTGATGATCCGCGATGCCGTGCGGACCTTCATCGACAAGGAGGTGCGCCCGCATCTGGACGCCCTCGACAGCGGTGAGATGCTGCCGTACCCGATCCTGCGGAAACTGTTCAGCCAGTTCGGGATCGACGCGATGGCCGAGGACGCCGTCGCCAAGATGCTCGCCAAGGAAGCGGCGGGACCGGGGGAGAAATCCGGTGGCGGCGGTGGGTCGCTGTTCGCCGGGCAGCGGTCGATGATGGCGGTGCTGATCAGCGAATTATCCGGTGTCTGTATGGGTTTGGTGTCCGCGCTCGGGGTCAGCATCGGGCTGGGCGCCACCACCATCATGTCGCGGGGCACGCTGGCGCAGAAGGAGCGCTGGCTCGCCGACATCGTCACCCTGCGCAAGGTGGCGTCGTGGGCGATCACCGAACCCGACTCGGGCTCGGATGCGTTCGGCGGCATGAAGACTCGCGTCGAACGCGACGGCGACGACTACATCCTCAACGGGCAGAAGACCTTCATCACCAACGGCCCCTGCGCCGACGTGATGATCGTCTACGCCAAGCTCGACGAGGGCGACGGCGCCGACAAACGCCACCGCAAGGTGCTGACCTTCGTGCTGGACAAGGGCATGGAGGGCCTCGCCCAGGGCAAGCCGTTCAAGAAGATGGGCCTGCACTCCTCACCGACCGGCGAACTGTTCTTCGACAATGTCCGTCTCGGCCGCGACCGGCTGCTCGGCGAGACCGAGGAGCACCGCAGCGGCGACGGACGTGAAAGCGCCAGAGCGAGTTTCACCGCCGAGCGGGTCGGCGTGGGGTTCATGGCGCTGGGCATCATCGAGGAATGTCACCGGCTCTGCGTCGACTACGCGCGCAACCGCACGCTGTGGGGTCAGGAGATCGGGAGCTTCCAGCTGATCCAGCTCAAGCTGGCCAAGATGGAGATCGCCCGGATCAATGTGCAGAACATGGTGTTCAACGTGCTCGAGCGGGACAAGGCGGGGAAGCCGCTGAGCCTGGCCGAAGCGTCGGCGATGAAGCTCTACTGCTCCGAGGCGGCCACCGAGGTGGCGATGGAGGCGGTGCAGCTGTTCGGCGGCAACGGCTACATGAGCGAATACCGGGTGGAGCAGCTCGCCCGCGACGCGAAGTCGCTGATGATCTACGCGGGCAGCAACGAGATCCAGGTGACCCACATCGCCAAGGGTCTGCTCGGCAAGTAGGCGTGAACGGGCCCGGCCGCGAATGCTGTTCGCGCGGCCGGGTTCTCGCGTGTTCAGACCGCGCGCAGGTGCCCGCGGCTGGCGTAGATGTGCTCGGCGATGAGCGTCGCGATGCGGTCCGGCGCCTCCAGCATCGGCACGTGGCCGACGCCGTGCACCAGGATGCGGTCGGCGGATTCGGGGAGTTCGCGCAGGTAGCGGGTGGCGTAGACGCGGTTGGGGATGATCCGGTCGTACTCGGCGAGCAGCATGCGCACTGGGGTGGTGAGTTCGCCGAGGTCGTCCATTCCTGGGGCGCGGAGGCTGCCCAGGAGCAGCGGGATCATCGCGTCGCAGTGCAGTACGGCGGTGATGATGGTCGCCAGGTCGCGGCGTGAGACGGCGCCGGTGTTCTTGCTCAGCATGAACGCAGCCA
>NZ_JBHXMY010000513.1:0-4215 GCF_042720195.1 Nocardia sp. NPDC058497
GGCCCCCCCCCCCCGGGCTCGCCCCCCCCCGGGCGGGGACGGCCCGGGGCCGCCACCCCGCGCCCGCCGGTGCCCCCGGGGGGGGGCCCCGGGGGCGGGGGGGGCGGCGGGGCCGGATCACCCGGTACCGGGCTTTCGGCGCCGAGCCCCGGCCGCAGTGTCGCCGGCGCCCCGGTCGCCGGTGTACCCGGCACCGCGGGCATCGGAGCGGCGGCAGCGAGCGCGGGCCGCACCGGCATGCCGGGCATGATGGGCGCGCCGGGCGCGGGCCGCGGCCGCGGTGGCGACGACGAGGACGAGCACAAGATCCCCGACTACCTGATCACGGCGGAGAACACCGAGGAACTACTCGGTGAGCAGCCGAGGACCCTCGCGGGCGGCGTGATCGGCGCCGACGCGCCGGCCGCGGCACCAGCCGCTCCCACCCAGCCCCAACAGCACTGAGCGAACCAGGAGTATTACCTCACCATGGCCGAATGGGTCTGGGAGCCAGATGATTTCGCGGCTCTGTGGTACAGCGACGGCATCGATCGCTTCCCGCGCCCGCTGCATTTCCTGAGCAAGTACCGCACGCTCGACGAGTACGAGGCGAATCGAGCCAGGGTCCGCGCCGCGCTCGATGATGAGGAGCGCGAACTGATCCGGCTGGCGTTGCACACGCTGACCTTCGGCCAGTTCCGCATCGAGATCCGCGGCGGCTCGACCGCGACCGACCAGGGCGCCCTGCGCGAATACCGCATCGTCGGCGCGCAAAACCATCAGCACGCCGTGGTGCTGGCCCAGGCCACGGTCGACGACGTCGACGGCCCGATCCACGGCCGCCTAGTCCCCGCCGCCCAGCTACCGCAGCGCCTCGCCGGCCGCGTCCCCACCTGCGCACCCGGCACCCACCAGCCCCTCTCCGTCGCCGCCGCGGACCTGCGTTCCCCCGCCACCCCACCGTCCTACGCCGCCCGCACGCCGAGGGAACAATACGAGGCCCTCACCAGACGCCCGATCGACGGCAGCGGCTACGCCCGCCTGTTCACCGGCCACATCCTCGACCGCCCCGCCCCGTGGTTCGCCACCCAATGGATCGACATCACCGCCGACGGCCGCTACCTGCAACGCCGCACCCCCGACCGCGTCACCGTCCGCCCCGCCACCACCGCCGACCTCACCACCGGCTTCACCGACTGGATCGACCGCGCCCACCGCCGCCTCCGCGAATCCGAACCCGCCGATTGGTGACACCCGCTCTGGCCGGCCTGCCTGCCTCGGGGTGGCGCAGCCGGTCGTCGACCGTCGGCCCCAAACGCCAAGGCCCAGCGAGCAGCGGTTTCTCTGTGCCATGCTTGATATATGGCACGCAAGGCCACCATCACCCTGCCCGTCGACCTGCTCGAATCGATCCGCGAGCGGGCCGACGAACGCGGCGTGTCGGCCTACGTCACCGAGGCTGTTCGCCATCGTGATGCGATGGACGAGCTCCGCGAGCTGGGAGACGTTCTGGACTCCGAGTACGGCCCGGTCTCGCCTGCGGAGATCGAAGCGGCGCGAGCGGAGCTGATCGAAGCGCTCTGGGGTGGTCCACGGTCGCGTAACCCCAAGACGGCGTGAGCCGCGCCCGTACCGCGGCTGGACTGACCCAGGCCGAGTTGGCCCGGCGCATGGGCACCACGCAGCCCACAGTCGCCCGCATCGAGGGTGGTGGTCGGATGCCGACGATGGACATGCTCGAGCGCCTGGCTACCGCTGTCGGACGGCATCTGGAGATCACGTTGCGTGCCAGCGCATGAGCCGACCCGGCGACTACCGATACAGAGTCGCCAGGTCGACCAGGACGATATCGCCGGATTCGGCAGCGGCCGCGCGCGCCCTGTCGTTGAATCCGGCGCCGCTGAAGAGCAGCAGTCGGGTGTGTGTGGTGTCGAATTTGCCGTTGGCCGTGATGGTTTCGCGGATTCGGCGTAGGCGGTCGATGTGTCCGGCGCCGATCGTGTCGTTCCATTTCGCCTCGCCGATCGCCAGCAAGGGTGGCTTCGCGTTGTCGGCGATGCCGATGAGCGCGACGTCGATCTCCTGCGTTGTGCGGGTGCTCGGGTCGTGCACCGCGCCGTGACCGACGCGGGCGGGCAGGCCGGCGAACAGGTTCGGGTCGGCGAAATGCAGTGCCCAGTCGCGGCAGAGCTGTTCGAAATGGGGGCCGACGACGTTGCTCGCGAACCGGTGCCTGCTGCCTTGCCACACCCGAGTGGCGCTGCCTGGCCGTTCCAGCTGGGCCCACACCGGTCGCATGATCGACTGGTAGAAGGTGATCAGGGGTTCGGCGATGCGGTAGGTGGATCGATTGTCGCGGAACGCGTCAGCGTCGCGGTGCAGTAGTCCGACGTCTTCGAGAACGGTGATCGGGTGGGCGATGTCGGTCGCCTTCCGTTCGAGATAGGCCGCCATGCCGCCGCGCGTCGCGTTGCCGGTGGCGACCGCGGCCAGGACTGACAGATACAAGCCGCGGTCGCGGAGATCGGGTTCCTCCGCGAGCAGGTAGCGGGGTTCGCGGAACAGCGGGGTTTCCGGGTTCAGGACTGTCCTGGTGACCCAGTTGTCGAAATCCGCCCAGCTCGCGGGCGAGTCACCCCGGGCGAAATCCCGCCGATAGGCGGGTGTTCCCCCGACGATGGCGTGCACCGAGACCGCCAGCCGGGGATCGTCGATGTCCCAGAAGGTGGCAGCGGCCCGATAGTCGAGTGGATGCACGACGAGTTCGAGGCCCGCACGCCCGCGCAGCGGCGCGTTGCCAGAGAGCAGCCGCCCCATGAACGACATCGCCGATCCGCACAGCAGCAATCGGGTGCGTGAGTTCATTCGCTGTTCGCGCAGCGGGCGGTAGGCGTCTTGGATCACCGACGGCAACTCGGAGTTCGCCCGCGCGAGAAAGGGAAACTCGTCGATCACCACGGGAACCGGACGATTCGCGCCGAGCTCGAGAAGTACGTCGACCACTTCCGACCAGTGGTGGAAGTGGTACGGGCTGGCTGGGCGCACATGCTCGGTCAGTGCTTCGCCGATCCTGCGCAGCGACTCCGCGTCGGCCGCCTCGGTGGCGCCGAAGTAGAACCCGCCGGCGGCCCGAACCGCCGCCTCGAGCAGGAAGGTCTTGCCTTGCCGCCGGCGACCCGACACCACACCGAGTGTGGCTCCCGACTGCCCGTCCTCGATGAACCGCGTCAGTGCTGACCACTCATGGTCTCGATCGAACATGTCACGGGGCTTCTCCATGACATCTCCTTGTAGGTGTGTAGTTATATAAACTGTACCTCTACAAAGGTGTGTTCCCGCGGTGCGTCGGGTAGGTCAGGCCGCGGTCTTCTTCCTGTCGAGCAGGTTCTCCCGGTGCAGGCCCCTGTAGTCGTAGTACTTGGTGACGGCGACGCCGCCGACGAGGGCAATGAGCAGCCCGAGCAGCGACATCCAGATCCCCCGGCCCAGACCGGCGGTGTAGTCGGATTCGAAGTACAGGATCGAGCGCACGCCCAGGTAGACCTGGTGCATCGGCTCGAACTCGGCCAGCCAGGAGATGTAGGTGGGGATCGCCTGGATCGGGACGGTGCCACTGGACGAGGGCAGTCCCAGGATGACGAAAACGGCCAGGTTGATCAGCAGGCCCGCGGTGCCGAAGGCGGCCAGCGAAGCCAGACACGTCAGGCCGACCGCGATCAGGGCCAGCACCGAGAACAAGAACAGCTGCGTCGAGTGGTCGCCGGAGACTCCCAAGATCTTCGCTATCAGCAGATAGAGTGCCGAGATCACGACGGCCACGAGGACCATCACGCCCCATTTGATCAGCAAGGTGCGCGAGCGCGAGATCGGCGTCGGCGGATAGTGCACATACCAGGGGCCGTAGTCGGTGGGCTGGAAACCCAGCTGCGCGTCGACCATGGTGTGGATGACCATCGCGCCGACCACGCCCGCCATCAGGATCAGCAGCGCGTAGAAGAAGGCGGTCAAGCCCATACCCGCGTCCTTGCTCAGCGGTCGCCAGTCCTGCTCGACCATCTGGATCGGCTGAGCTAGCGTCAGTTGGGCGGCGCCGGAGATCTGCGGCGCGGGCGTGCCTTGCGGCGTCGCGGCGAGTGTGTCGCGGACCCGCTGGGTGAGTTGCTGTCCGACCTGTGCGTTCACCTCGGTCATCGAGCGCGCGCCGATGCGGTTCACGATGCCCGCGGCGTACGGGCC
>NZ_JBHXMY010000514.1:0-4191 GCF_042720195.1 Nocardia sp. NPDC058497
ATCCGGACCAGCTCGTTGCGCTTCACCCGCACCGGCTCGTGCATGTAGTGGAACGGGATCCCGTTGACCGCGTACAGCTGGTTGCCTTCACCGTCGAAGGTGGTGTTGTAGCCGTGCATCACCATCACCATCTCGTCCGCGGGTGGACGCGGAGAAGGTGGGTCGACGATGAACGTGCCGTACATCCCGCGAGCGATGTGTTCGGCCAACGGCCCTACGTGGCAGTGGAACAGGTGCAGCCCGAACGGGGTCGCGTCGAACTCGTAGGTCGTGGACTGGCCCGGCTGGATGATCCCGGCGCCCAGGCCGGCTATGCCGTCCATCTCGGCGGGGTGGATGCCGTGGAAGTGCAGCGTATGCGGGTGTTGGGAGCCGTTGCGGAAATGCACCCGCAGCAGGTCGCCTTCGCGACAGCGCAGGGTCGGGCCCGGGATGCGGGCGTTGAGTGTCCACGCGGGGAAGGTGACACCGGGGGCGACTTCGATGTCTTCGTCGCTGGCGTAGACCTCCCACTCACGCAGGGTTCGCCCGTCGGGCAGCCGCGTGGTGGTGCCGTAGTCGAAGTCACGCAGCACCTGGGTCGGGTTGAATCCGTTGGCGGTGTGGTCGACGGTCTGACCTATGCGGAACGTGGGGCCATCAGCTCCGCCGCCATGGGCGCCACTGTGGCCGGAGGGGGCTGGTGCTTGGGCTTTGGCGGGAGAAGCGTCGAGCAGACTGCGGCCCGCCAGCGCCAATCCGGCGGTGCTCGCCAGTGCACCGCCCAAAACAAAACGGCGGCTCGGATCATTCATAGTCCCAATAGTTTGGCACACCGAAAAATAGGATTCAATGGACCGAAGTCACCTTTGACGGGCCGAGAGCCTACCCGGAGCCCCGGGTACGCCGCGCGGCTCAGCTCAGGGCTGCGTCCAGCGCGGCGGCCAGATCCCGGGAACCGCCCACGGTGACCTTCTCGCCGTTGATGAAAAAACTCGGCGTTCCAGCCACCCCCAACGCGAGCCCCTCGTCGAAGTCCGACCGCACGCGCGCCGCGGTGGCGGGGTCGTTGTAGGCGGCCTCGAAAGCGGCCATGTCCAGGCCGATTTCGACCGCCAGACCGCGGAACACCGCATCCTGGGCCACCCGCTTCTCGCCCCACTCGGCCTGGGTTTCGAACAGGCGCTGATACATCTGCTCGAACCGGCCCTGCCCGGCGGCGGCTTCGGCGGCACGAGCGGCCCGCCCGGAATTGAAGTGCGAGGGTATCGGGAAGTAGCGGACCACGAAACTGACACGGTCGCCGTATTCGGTGCGCAACCGCTCCATCGCCGGATACATCGCCCGGCACGCCTCGCACTCGAAGTCCAGGAATTCCACCAGGGTCACCCGTGCGTCCGCGGGATCGGAGAGCCGGTGACTGTCCGGGCGCACCACCATCGCCTGCTCGGCTGTCCTATCCCCGCCGGGGGCGGGAGCCGATGCGCCGCGGTCGTCGTTGCGTGCCGCGGCCAGCACGACCGCGCCGATGACGATGACCAGTACCGCCGCCACTGTGGTCAGGATCCGTACGCGGCGCGACGCCGAGCGGGCGGTCATCGGAGCCAGCTCTGGACAAAAAGGGCATATCGGACAGTTTTGATCATGGCAGCCATGCTAGCTACCTGCGCGGATGCGGACTGGTCGTCGCGGTGCCGGAGGGTAGGCGCTCTCGCTACGAGCTCGCCGATGACCGGATCGCCGCCGCGCTGGGTGACCTGCTCGGGCTGGTCCTCGCCGTCGACCCGGCCTGCTGCCCCGCCTCCGACACCGAGGGATGCTGCTGATGTCCTCCCTCGGCATGCCCGCGCTGCCAACGCCGATTCCGGCCGGGCCGGACCCGGCGCGTAAAGCGTTGCTGGCGCGACGAATTCAGTGGTTCGTCGCCGCGACGATCACCTACAACGTGATCGAGGCGATCATCGCGCTCACCGAAGGCGTACGGTCTCCTCGACGGCGCTGATCGGGTTCGGCCTCGACTCGGTGATCGCGGTCAAGGAAGGCTTCAACGCCTGGAAAGGCGACACCTGCTGCCCCACACCACCTATCGGCCTCACCACCGTGCCCGCAGCGGCCGACGAGTGTGGTGACGGATGCTGCGCCACTGTAAAGCGGGACTGACGCCCCGCATTCCTTGATCTCGCGCGGATGTCGCGCGGACCCGGTACCGCCAGGAGATGCGGGCCGCCGACGAAGCCGCGACCGTCGGCGAACAGCGGTGGGCGCACCTGTAGCGGGCGCACATCTCGTCCGAGCCCGACCGGTAGCCGCATAGCCGCAACTGGGTCGCGATGTTCCCTCGCGGTCCGCCAGTGCGACCGCACTGTTGACCTCCGTGTGCGAGTGCACTCGAAGCCCGAACCTGGCACGAAGGCCAGGAATCTGTGCGCGAGAGGGGACTCGCATACAGATCGTGGGTCTAGAACCCGGAAATCTGTGTTCGAGTGCGATCGAATACATGTCGAGACGCTGGTGCGGGTCAACTATATAACCCGCTGCCAGCTCTTCGCTCGGGCGACGAAGGGATCCGGTGTCGCGTTGGCTGCATGCGACGCGGTAGGCGAGATCTCATCCCCGTGCTTGTCGCTCCAGCGATGGACTTCTGCAGCAGACCGTTCGGCCGCGCGGTGTCGACCACAGGCGCGGCGGTCATGGTCATTCGAGACTCCTGTCGGTAGTGCGTTGCTTCCGGTGCGTGGAGTCCCTGTACGCCTGAGAGCCGCGCTCGCCGGTGGTGTGTAAGGGTTGCGGTGATGGTGGGCATCGGGCGATCCGGCTACCGCAGTATGTGTGGATGCCCGCGACCGTGGGCATCCACACCGATCGACGACAACTGGTGAGCGCGGCCCGCCGGGTCGCGTCACCGGCTCCCGTTCGCGCTGGCCTCGATGATCATCCGGCCGGTCAGTGACTAGCCGACAGACCATGTCGTCGCGGTGGTAGCTTGGCTGTCGGAATTCCGGGGTTGTCGGGGGAGGCACACAGGTGAGGGTCGTCGAGGTGGACTCGGCGCGGCTGCGCGGGGAGGTCGCCGCGTTCTATGCCGGTTTCGGTCATCCGGGGCAGTTGGAATCGGCGTTGCGTGTGTCGACGTTGCTGGTGCCGTTGATCGACGACGATAGGGTGTTCACCCTCGCTTACGGTGGGCTGCAGTGGTTGTGTGGGTTCACCGGGGTCGCCGAGTACGCGCGTTTCATGACGGCGCGGGGTGTGGTGGCTGGTCGGGAGTACCGGTTCCACACGTTCCTGGGCTCGCGGCTGGTGGATTTCGCTGCGGAACAATCCGAACCGACGGGTATCGCGGTCGACATGCTCGGTGCCGCGCCGATGGCTTTCGGGCCTGATCTGAGCGCGGATGTTTCGATGTTCGGTCAGGGGTAGCGGGTGGGGGAGTTGAATGTCGATCCCGCTGTGCTGGAGCAGGCGAAGAACGGGATCAACGGGATCATCGGTGAGTTGACTTCGCTGGGGGTCATGGAGACCGGTGCGGTGGGTCGCGGGTTCTCGTTGTTGGCGTTGTCGCCGTTGGAGGCGGGGAAAGCGGTGGTGCAGTCGAGTTTCGAGACGTTCACCGAGCGGTGGTCGTGGGGTGTTCGGGCGTTGGTGCAGTCGGGTAACGCTCTCGCCGAGACGTTGGGGTTGGCGGCGGGCCGGTATTCGATGATGGAGGAGCAGTTCTCGAACACCTTCAAGGAGATGTTCACCCATCTGGCGGGGAATCCGCATCTGACCGACGCCGATATCGACAAGCGGTCGTGGGCCGACACATTGTCGGACAATCAGGCGAACTGGTTGTCCAACCCCCAATACAGCGGTGATTCGTTCACCCAGGCGTTCGGCAAGATCGGTGACAACGCCTCGCTGCTGGGCCAGTTGGGTTCGCATGTGGCGTCGAACCCGGAAATGCCGGAACAGAGTTTGTTGCAGCGGACGTTCCTGCCCGATACCGGGATGGCGGCGAAAGCCGCGGAGATTCAGGCGGCGCAAGCCGCGGCGCGTGGGGGGAAGTAGCACAAGGTGGGTCTCGGGGATTTCGTCAACGATCTGGGCGACAAGATCGAGAAGGGTCTCGAGTCGGCGGCCGCCTCGGCCGGTGAGTTCGCGGACACCGTGCTCGACCAGGCCGCGGCCGGAGCGCAAGCCCTCGGCGCGGTTGGTTTGGGTGAGACGTCC
>NZ_JBHXMY010000515.1:0-4189 GCF_042720195.1 Nocardia sp. NPDC058497
AGATTCGCAGGTCCACGCCCGGTGGGAGATTCAGCGCAAAATGTGAAACGGTCACGTCCGCTACGGATTCGTTCGCACCGCATATGACCTGCGCATGACCTGCGTTACATACTGGACAGTTGTCTATACCCGGTTGCCGCGAACTGAAACGCCCACATTGCCGCTGCGCCAAAATTGATGACATATTTGTGTACCGTCACGCAGGATTTTCCCGATACCACGGTGGAGCCGAGAGTCTGGGCGACATTCGAGCAGTGTGATCGCAGGTGTGATCGTGGTGAAGGGAAGCACATACCGGTGACTGAGCAAGCTTCTGGCGTCCGCTCTTCCGCCGCGCGGCGGGGCCGTCGAGCGCCCGTGTCCACGTTGCCGCGCCTGCTGATGGCCGCCGTGGAGCGTGCCCCCGAGGCGACCGCGGTGAGCTTCGCCGGGCAGACCATCACCTATGCCGAACTCGACCAGCAGTCCTCCCAGCTGGCCAGAGTCCTGATCGGTCGCGGCGTGGGCCCCGGTGACCGGGTGGTCCTGGCGCTGACCCGGTCGCTCGAGGCGATCGTGGCGCTGTGGGCCGTGGCCAAGACCGGCGCCGCGTTCGTGCCCGTCGACCCGCGCTACCCGGCCGAACGGGTCGCGCACATGCTCGCAGACTCCGGCGCCGGATTCGGTGTTGCCCAGGCCGCCGACGCGGCGCGGCTCGACGCGGGCCTGCGGTGGCTGGCGCTGGATTCCGCCGAGTGCCGCGACGAACTGGCCTCGGCCTCGGACGCGCCGGTGTCGGCCGCCGACCGCACCCGCGGGATGTTCGGCGCCGACATCGCCTACATCATCTACACCTCCGGATCGACCGGCGTCCCCAAGGGCGTCGCCGTGACCCACGCCGGCCTGGCCGGGCTGTGCGCCGAGCAGATCCGCCGCTTCGGCATCACCGGCGCGGCCCGCACCCTGCACTTCGCCTCGCCCAGCTTCGACGCCAGCATCCTCGAACTGCTCCTGGCCATCGGCGCCAGCTCGACCATGGTGATCGCCCCGCCCGACATCTACGGCGGCGACGAGCTGACCGACCTGCTGCGCGCCGAGCGGGTGACCCACGCCTTCATCACCCCCGCCGCGCTCGCCGGGGTCGACGGGTCGGGCCTGCCGGAGCTGGCCGCCATCGTCGTCGGCGGTGAGGCCTGCCCGCCGGAACTGATCGCGCGCTGGTCGCCCGGCCGCGACTTCTACAACCTCTACGGACCGACCGAGACCACGGTCGCGGCCTCGATCAGCGATCCGCTGACCCCCGGCGACCTGATCACCATCGGCGGCCCGATTCCCGGTATGTCGGCGCGGGTCCTCGATGCCCGTCTGCGACCGGTGCCGGATCGCGTCCCCGGTGAGCTGTACCTGGCCGGGCCCGGCCTGGCCCGCGGCTACCATGAGCGCGCCGGGCTGACCGCGGCCCGTTTCGTCGCCGACCCGATCACCGGCGGCAGGCTCTATCGCACCGGTGACCTGGTGAAATGGGAAATCACCGCGGACGGCGAACCGCAGCTGACCTTCCTCGGCCGCACCGACGCCCAGGTCAAGCTGCGTGGTTTCCGCATCGAACTGGGCGAGATCGACGCCGTTCTCACCTCCGACGCATCCGTCCGCTTCGCGACCACGCTCGTCCGCACCCTGCCCAGCGGCGTCGACGCGCTCGTGGCGTATGTGGTGCCCGCGGCGGGGGCCCCGGTGGACTCGGTCGCGCTGACCCGTCTGGCCGAGCAGCGGCTGCCGCAGCACGCGGTCCCCGCGGCCATCGTTCCCATCGAACGGCTGCCGCTGACCCCGGTCGGCAAGCTCGACTACAAGGCACTGCCCGAACCGGAGCTCACCGCCCGCGCCTTCGAGGCGCCGCGCACCGGCACCGAGGAAGCCGTGGCGGCGGTCTTCGCCGAGCTGCTCGGCGCCGACCCGATCGGCCGCGACGACGACTTCTTCGCCCTCGGCGGCAACTCTCTGCTCGCCACCCAGCTGGCCGGTCGCCTCGGCGCGGTCACCGGGATGCGCGTACCGGCCCGGACGGTCTTCGAACACGGCACGGTGACCGATCTCGCCGCCGCGCTCGACGCGCTGGTCGGTGACGCGGCGGTGCGGGTGCCGCTGACCCGGCGCGAGCGCGGTGAGCGGGTGCCGCTCTCGCTCGCCCAGCAGCGCATGTGGTTCATGGCGCGCCTTGACCCCGGTTCCAGCGCGTACAACATCCCGGTCGCGCTGCGCCTGTCCGGCCCGCTCGACGCCGCCGCGCTCACCGCCGCCCTCGACGACGTGCTCGAACGGCACGAGGTCCTGCGCACGGTGTACCCCGAGCACGACGGCCAGGGCTACCAGCGCGTGCTGCCGGTGGCCGAGGCCGGGCTCGACGTGGCCGTCGCCGCGATCGCCGAGAGCGACCTGCGGATGGAGCTGGCCCGGCTGACCTTCGGCGGCTTCGACGTCTGCGCGCGAGTTCCCGTGCGCGCCGCCCTGTTCCAGCTGTCGGAGTCCGAGCACGTGCTGGCCGTGGTGGTGCACCACATCGCCACCGACGGTTTCTCCCTCGGCCCGCTCACCCGCGATCTGATGACCGCCTACGTCGCCCGGACCCAGGGCGCGGCGCCGGATTGGGCGCCGCTGCCGGTGCAGTACGCCGACTACACCCTGTGGCAGCAGGAAATGCTCGGCGCCGCCGAGGATTCCGGCTCGCTGCTGGCCAAGCAGCTCGGCTACTGGCGCGGCGAGCTCGCGGGCACCCCGACCCTGCTGGAGCTGCCGACGGACCGGCCACGACCGCCGGTCGCGGGCAGCCGCGGCGCCGCGCACCACTTCGCGCTCGAACCCGCGTTGCATCACGAGATGGAAGTTCTTGCGCGCGAACACAATGCCTCGCTGTTCATGGTGGTGCGGGCCGCGCTGTCGGTGCTGCTGGCGCGCGTCGCAGGCACCGACGACGTCACCGTCGGCGCCCCTGTCGCCGGACGCGGTGAGCCCGAACTCGACGACCTGGTCGGCATGTTCGTCAACACGGTGGTGCTGCGTACCCGAGTCGACGCCGCCGAATCCTTTGCCGCCCTGCTGGATCGGGTCCGTGAGACCGACCTGGCCGCTTTCGCCCATGCCGACGTGCCGTTCGAACGTCTTGTCGCCGAACTGGATCCGCCGCGCACCCAGGCGCATCACCCGCTCTACCAGGTGGCGCTGTCGTTCCAGAACTTCGGCGGCGCCCGGCTGGAGCTGCCCGATCTGGTGGTGTCGGCGGTCGATCTCGGTGACGAGGTCGCACCCGTCGACTTGCAGTTGACCGTCGTGCCGCACGAGGACGACAACGGACCCGCCGGCCTGCGCTGCTCCTGGCGCTACGCCACCGACCTGTTCGACGAGTCGACGATGGCCACCCTGGGCCAGCGCCTGGCCGGGCTGCTGAGCGCGACCGTCACCGCACCGCACCGGCCGGTCGGCGATCTGCCGCTGCTGACCGAGGCCGAGCGCAGCGAGCCGTCGGGCGACGTGCGACTGATCTCCGACTCGACCCTGCTCGACGAGTTCCACGCGCAGGCACTGCGGCGTCCCGACGCGCCCGCGGTCACCTTCGCCGCGTCGACCCTCACCTACGGCGAGCTCGCGAGCCAGGTCAACCGACTGGCCCGGCTGCTCGTCGCGACCGGTGTCGGCCCCGGCGTCACCGTCGGTGTCGCGATCCGGCCGTCGATCGACCTGGTCGTCGCCATGTACGCGGTGTTCGCCGCGGGCGGCGCCTACGTGCCGATCGACCCGGACTCACCCGTCGAACGCCGCGCCGACATCCTGTCCGCCGCGCGACCGGTCTGCGTGCTGACCACCGCGGCCGACGCCATCGAGGTCGACGGGCTGCCGGTCGTCTCGGTCGATCTGGTCGCGAATTCCGGTGCGCTGTCGGCCTTCCCGGATGCCTGGCTGACCGACGCCGACCGGCTGCGGCCCCTGCGCACGCTGGATCTGGCGTATGTCATCTTCACCTCCGGCTCGACCGGCAAGCCCAAGGGCGTCGGTGTGCCGCACTCGGCCATCGTCAACCAGGCGGCGTTCATGGTCGGCGAATACGGGGTGGGGGACAACGACACTGTCCTGCAGTCGATTCCGTTCACCTTCGACGCCTCGATGATCGGCTTCGCGACCCCGCTGCGCGCGGGCGCGCACATGATCGTGGCCC
>NZ_JBHXMY010000516.1:0-4185 GCF_042720195.1 Nocardia sp. NPDC058497
GTACCGCGCCAGAAATGGTCCGGGCGCGATCTCGGCGAGATCGAGCACTTCGAGGAGGTCGGCCAAGTCGACGACCGGCCAATTATCGGTTCCACCAGCCACCGCGGAATGCTCGCACACACCTCGATCTCCAGGGAAGCCAAGATGAGCAGTGAATGGGAACTTTCCCAATAGGGCCCGGCTCAGCAGGATGTTGGCGGGCTTTCACATCGCGATGCACCCGCCCTCGGGCGTTCGCGCGGTCCAGCGCACCGGCGACCACTCATGCGACCCGACGACCTCCGGTGCGCTCAGTGGGCCGTCGGTCTGCAGACGTTGCGCCAGATCCACGCCGTCGACCAGTTCCATGGCTATCCATAACCGGCCCTGGTCCTCGCCTTGATCGTGCACCTTCACGCTAGCCGGATGCGACAACCCAGCGCCAGATCGGCCTCCCGCTCGAACCGCGCCCGATACTCCGGATCCACGAGAACTGCGCCGCCAGCACCTTCACCGCATCGGATCGGATCGGATCGGATCGAGGTAACCGCCGATGGCGGGCACCATAGACCTCACCCATGCCCCCGGCCCCGAGCAACCGTTCGATTACATAGCCAGCGATGGCCTCTCCCGGACGCAACATGAATCCTCCCTAAGTTTGTTGGTGTCTGGGGTTGGTGCCCTGAATGCCCAGAGCGGTGGGGTGTAGCTGATGAGTTCTTGCCGATATCAAGGCTTCCGAGGGCTGGCTGCCCTGCCGCGCTGGACGCTCCGGCTGCTGATTGAGAGCTTGTTGCGGATCGTCGCTGTTTAGGGATCTGTCGGCGGGGTTGTCCACGGGCGTAACTGCTTTCGAGTCAGGAGCACGTGGGTGACAACACGCCCTCAGATATGGGTCGGGATCGATGTCGGTAAGACCGCGCATCATGCCTGCGCAGTCGACGAGACCGGAAAAACACTGTTCAGCCACAAGTTCGGCAACGATCAGGCCGCGATCGAAGCCTTGATCGCCCGCGCCGGCAAGACCGCCGATCAGGTGCGGTGGGCGATCGATCTGACTTCTCCGTTGGCGTTGCTGCTGATCACGGTGCTGCTGGCCGCCGATCAAGCGGTGACCTATGTGCAGGGCCGGGTGGTCAACACCATGACCCACGGATTCCGCGGCGAAGCCAAGACCGACGCCAAGGACGCGAAGGTCATCGCCGAAACCGCCCGCATGCGCCGGGACCTGTCCCAGGTCACGATGCCCGACGAGCTGGTAGTCGGGTTGACCCCTCGGCCGAGGAGACTACCGAGGTCTCTCCCCACTCAGGTAGCCGATCGCATTCGACCAAGCTCACGCGGCTCGCCCACGCCGCCAACGGCACTCACCCGCCACCACACCGGTCGCACCCGACGCCGCGGGGGACACCAGGCGTTCAACGGTCCACTCCACCCGAACGAGAATCACCCCGAATGAAGGCACTGCACCCGATGCCGTCGCGAACGCAACTCCGACTCCCAGCAACTGGCCGAGGCGATCATGGTGGCGGCGATTGCTGTCTTCACGGTGTCCCGTAATCGTCGCATGTTGTTCGGCGGCAACATTTTTCACACCTTTCCAGCAGGTAGGACTCCTGGGAGCCGGCGCCCTGCTCGGCAATACGCATCAGGTCGGCGCCGCGCACCGTCACCTGCCGTTCGGGGTACTCGGCGTCAGCCAGTCACGCGGTATAACCGCCGCGGCGCCGAACCACATGCCTCAGCGAGCTCGTGCAGACGCAGGCTGCGCACGAACGAGCCGGCAGAGGACACATCCGAGGCAAGATCATCGTCGCCGAGAAATGAGCCGACCGACATATCAACGCGGAATGTGCCGGCCTCTACCGATCACGAGTACAGAGCGTGCGAGGCCGGACCCCCGGAGCAAGGCGCTGCCCCGGGGGCCCCACGAAACCGATCCGCACCCCGAACACACCGGGCCGACGACCCGGCGTCGTAGCACGCGCAACCACGCTCAATTACAGGCATCTTCTTCGTCACGACCGACCGATGCCGCCAGTCGCTGGCCACTTCTCCCCTGATCAGAAGGCCGGCGGTCGCGAGAATAATGGTAGAAGACTGCAAGCATAGCGACTAGGACGGCGAGAACGAGCCAGCCTGCCGGGCTCTGGCGAAGACACAATACGAGAAGCAGGCTCGGACCGAGCGCTTCGCCGATGGACGCTGCGATGGTGACGAGGGTAGAGGTGCGACTCAGGTGTGCGGCTACGGCGGGCGAGAATAGAAACTCGGTGGTCGCGGCCGCGAATGCCACCTCGGCAAGTGAAATAATGGTTACGGCGGCCCACACGATCGCCAGGGAAACACTGAATGAAATCAACGCGCTGACCGCCAAGACGATGCAGGATGCCGCAAGGAGCGCACCAGAAACAACGAGCATCGCACCAGGCTCGGCACGGCTACTCAGGAATCGTCCGACCGGAACTTGGAACGCGATGACGATGACTGCGTTGGTGGCGATCAACGCACCCACAGGCCAAGAGTCTCGAGGGAAGCTGAATTCTATGACCCAGAGCGGGATAGCGTACGTCATAATCGGTCCAATTAGAGAAAACACCGCGGTGACGCAAAGGAAGCGCAGTGTCCCAGGGTAGGACAGCACTCGGCGTAGCGAGGTAGCAGGACGGGTCTCATCTGGCTTTTCCGGCGGGTCGACAACTTGTCCCGCCGGGATACGTAGACCGAAAACGACTGCGGCGCAGGCCAGGCATGATATGGCGTTGATTGCGACGCAAGCAAGAGGGCCGACCTTACTGTCCCATGCCAACGCGCCGGCCGAAAACAAACTGCCGATTACGACGCCCGTATTCCCGAGACTTCGGAGTCGCGCGCGAAAAACGGCGGAATCGGTCGCCGCGATGTCACGAATGAGCAAGTTGCGTGCTGCGCCGCCGACTGTCGAGACCATGCTGTAGATCAGCAGCAGGCCTCCAGTCATGACTACGTTCGAGGCGAACAGCACCGCAGCCATGCTGATGGCCGCGAGCAGCTTCGTCGCGGTATATGTTGCTCGGCCGCCGAATCGGTTGGGGAGACCGCTGAGAGGCAGTGCGCCCAGTTTCCCGCCTAAGGTGCTGACCAGGATGCAAATGGCGGCGGCCGTCGGAGATATATCGCGTGTGTACACGAGAAAGACGGCCACAACTGCGATATAGGCCCCGCTCCCTGACATGTTGAGAACTGTCGCGATTTCCAGAGTGCGGCGAGGGGAGAGTCTAGGCGGTTTCAGCGGACTGCACCTGTGGGTGCGGACGGAGCATAGAACCGTGCGAACTCCTCGAGCAGTCTCGTCGAGGCGGCGTGCATCGCGCTCCAGGTCATCCCGGCCATGTGGGGTGTCAACGTGGCGTGAGGGTTGCCGGCCAACGGGGAGGTGAACCGCGCCCCCTCGCGAGCGAACACATCGACGCAGGCATGTGAGAGGCCGCACTCACTGTCGCGTAGCGCCGCATCGAGGTCGTCTTCGGACACGACGCTGGCGCGCGAGGTGTTGATAAGGAGGGAACCCGGTTTCATCGACCGCATTTCTGCCAACCCGATCAGCCCGGTGGTTTCGCGGGTACCTGGCACATGGACGGAGACAACGTCGCAGTGGGCGAGCAGTTCGCCGAGAGAATCGGTGCGGCGTGCCGGCCACCCGGCGGCGCGGTCGGCGGTGAAACGGGCAGAGCCACACACCCACACCTCGGCGCCGAATGCTTCCAGGCGTCGTGCCAATTCGCGGGCGATAGAGCCTGTGCCGACAAGTCCGACACGGGACTCGGACAAACTTCGGGTGGGCAGATCGGCGATGGACGTTGGCCAGTCGCCGCGATGCAGAGCCATGTTGCGGCGACTGACGCCGCGCAGACCATCGAGCATCAGTGCCACCGTCAGCTCGGCGACCGCGCCCGCATTGGAGCCGGAGGTGGCACGGACCGCGACGCCCAGATCGCGCGCTGTGTCGAGATCGAATGTGTCCAGGCCCGAAGCGGCCCGCGCCGCGAGTCTCAGCGGCTGTTCCAGTGTGTTGGCGGTGGCTCTTTCGAGAACCTCACGGGTGAGAGGAATACCGGCGCGACATTTGAGCGCATCGTAGCCGCGACCACGCTCGATCGCTGTGATGAGCTCGCCGGAGCTGAACCCGTCGATGTCGATGCACTCCCATCGTGCGCTGATCTCCGC
>NZ_JBHXMY010000517.1:0-4181 GCF_042720195.1 Nocardia sp. NPDC058497
GCCGACCAGGAACTGGAAGAAGTAGTGGTCGTAGGTGCCCGCGGTGGTGCCGCCGAGGAACAGCACCGACAGCTTCGTCGCGAGGTAGGCCACCGCCAGCCCCAGCGTGTAGAGCGGGACGATGGTGACGGTGGCCGCGATCATCCTGGTGGTCACCAGGTAGGGGAGCGGCCGGATCGCGATCGACTCGAGCGCGTCGATCTCCTCGGAGATCCGCATCGAACCGAGCTGCGCGGTGAACCGGCACCCGGACTGGATGGCGAAGGCGAGCGTGGCCAGGATCGGCGCGATCTCGCGGGTGGTGGCGAAGCCGGAGATCGCGCCGGTCAGCGGACCCATGGTCAGCAGGTTCAGCGCCGTATAGGACTCCATGCCGACGGTGATGCCGCCGAACGCGCACAACACGATGACGACACCGACGGTGCCACCACCCACGATCAGCGAGCCGTTACCCCAGCCGACATCGGCGACCAGGCGCGCGACCTCTTTGCGGTAGTGGCGCACCGTGAACGGGATGGCGAACAACGCCTGGAAGAAGACGATGGCCTGGTGCCCGATGCGCTGATTCGCCACGTACGGGATCTTGGCCGCCGCGCCGAGGGCACGGACCGGACGCATGGCGGGTGGGATGTACTCGGCGGCCACCTCACACCACCTTCGCGGGGAACAGCGTGTTGTAGAGCTGGGTGACGATGATGTTGGCGGCGAACAACATCAGCGCCGAGGTGACGACCGCCGAGTTGACCGCGTTCGCGACGCCGCCGGGTCCACCCTTGGTGTGCAGCCCGATATCACAGGCGATGATCGCGGAGAGCACGCCGAAGATCGCCGCCTTCACCAGCGCAACGAGCAGGTCGTTGGCGACCGCGAAGGACGCGAACGAGCTGATGAACGACCCCGGAGTGCCGTCCTGGGCGTAGACGTTGAACAGGTAGGCCGTGGCGAAGCCGACGAACACGATGAACCCGCACAGCAACATGCTGACCAGAACCGCCGCGGCCAGTCGCGGGGCGACCAGCCTGCGCACGGGATCGACACCCATCACCTTCATGGCGTCGATCTCCTCGCGGATGGTGCGCGAGCCCAAATCGGCGCAGATGGCCGAGCCGACCGCACCCGCGATCATCAGCGAGGTGACCAGCGGCGCGCCCTGGCGGATGATCCCGAGCCCTGCCACCGCGCCGATGAAGGTGGTGGCGCCGACCTGGTTGACCAGCGCGCCGACCTGGATGGACACGACCACCGCGACCGGGATCGCGACGAACACTGTCGGCACGGCGGAGACATTGGCCATGAAGGCGCACTGGCGGATGAACTCCTGGAACGGGAATCGCCGCTGCACCAGGGACAGGAACAGCTGGGCGATCGCGGCCCGGCCGAGCAGCACCTGCCTGCCCAGGGTCTCGACGGACTGCTGGGGATGCCGCTGCCACAGGCCGGAGACACTGTCGGCGATCCGGCCTACCTCGGACGGTTCGGTGGCCGGTCCCGGCGGCGCGGAACCCGCCGGTGGATGCTTGGTGGAGGTCACGCTGCACCGGTCCTTTCTTGCTGCGCGGGGGATTTCGCGGCCGCTCAGAGCGTGGTCAGCCAGCGTTCGAGGAGAATGACGAAGCCGGCGGCCGCGGCGATGCCGACGGCGACGACGCACAGCAGCGCGACCCACATGCCCACGCGGAGAACAGGATTCACCCGCGTCCGGCCGCCCAGAATCTTGACGACGGTCACCACGATGTCGATGACCCAGACCAGTGCCATCATCAGGTCATCGTCACATTCGCGAAGGTGAGCACCGGCCAGCACACGATCGACCCGAGGAACGAGATGACCAGGTCGACGCCGTAGAGATTGCGCAGGTGAGCGGTGTGGGTGAGGGTCCAGACGACTCCGACGAGTCCGTACGGGATGCCGATGATGATCAGGGTGCCGAGGAACTCGGAGACCTTCATCTCGTAGCTGAGTAGCCTGTCCAGCCGTCGCAACATGGGGTACCGGTGTTCCTTCCGATGATGTTTCCGAACATTCTGTCGTTGGCTCGGTGTTCGGCGGGTCGATCTCCCAGTGAATGCGCTGCAAGTCTGGATAGTTCGCGGATCACCGCGTTGATCGACATCGCTAAGTTACTACGGATTCTCTCTGGTGTGAGCAAAATCGCGCGAGTAACGTCCTGCGGTGTTCGGCGAGGGTCTCGGCGGTGGCCGCATCGGCGCCCGGCTGTGTTGCCCGGCGCCGATGCGGCGTGCGCATCGCGCCCCGACCGACCGGCATGATGCGGAATTGACGGCAACATGCGGCGCCGAACTTGGTCTACCGTGCATTTAGTAGTGGAATCTGCGATGAAATCTGGCGGAATCATGATTAACTTAGTGTGTTGAGCCGCCGAGGGTCGGTGGTTGTGCAGGAGGATCATGATGTCCGCGGTCATCGTCGATGTTGTCCGTACGCCGTCGGGGCGGGGTAAAGCAGGCGGAGGGTTGTCGTCGGTGCATCCGGCCACCCTGCTGGCGGGCGTGCTGGCCGATCTGGTCGAGCGCACCGGGATCGACCCGGCGCTGGTCGACGATGTGATCGGCGGGTGCGTCACCCAGAGCGGGGAGCAGTCGAGCAACATCACCCGCACGGCCGTGCTGGCGGCGGGTTTCCCCGAGTCGGTGCCCGCCACTACGGTCGACCGGCAGTGCGGCTCGAGTCAGCAGGCCGTGCACTTCGCCGCGCAGGGTGTGCTCGCCGGCGCCTACGACGTGGCGATCGCCTGCGGTGTCGAGTCGATGAGCCGGGCGCCGATGTTCTCCAACGCCCAGGGCAAGGACGCGCTGCGCGGCCCGCTCGCGGCGCGGTACCCGGCCGGTCTGATCGGCCAGGGCATCGCCGCCGAAATCCTCGCCGCCCGATGGAAATTGGATCGCACGACCCTCGACGAGTTCGCGGCGCGCTCGCACCGGCTGGCAGCGGCCACCGCGGCGGCCGGTGGTTTCGACGCCGAGCTGATCGCCGCCGGTGAACTCGACGCGGACGAGACGATCCGGCCGGGTACCACCGTCGAGGGATTGGCGAACCTGCGTCCCGCCTTCACCGATCCCGCCTTCCTGGAACGGTTTCCGGAGATCAGCTGGTCGGTGACCGCCGGAAACTCCTCGCCGCTGACCGACGGCGCGTCGGCGGCGCTGATCATGAGCGAGCGCATGGCGGCGAAGCTGGGGCTGACCCCGCGCGCCCGATTCCACTCGTTCGCCGTCGCGGGCGACGACCCGACGCTCATGCTGACCGCGGTCGTCCCGGCGACCCGCAAAGCGCTGGAACGGGTCTCGCTGACGGTCGACGACATCGACACCTTCGAGGTGAACGAGGCGTTCGCGCCCGTGCCGCTGGTCTGGCAGCACGAACTCGGTGCCGATCCGGACCGGGTGAACCCGCGCGGCGGCGCGATCGCCCTCGGTCACCCGCTGGGTGGATCGGGCACCCGCCTGCTCGCCACGATGGTCAACCACCTCGAACAGACCGGCGGCCGCTACGGGCTGCAGATCATGTGCGAGGCGGGGGGCATGGCCAACGCGACGATCATCGAACGGCTGTGACGTCCGAGCGGACGTGTCAGGAGAGGAATACCGGATGACCACGGCAGCGAAGCCTGGAGAACCCGACTACGACGACCCGACCAGCGAGATGTATGTGGCCGAGGAACCCGGCCACGTCACGCGGCCGGAGGCGACGGTCCATCCGCCGCTGACGCTCGAGCAGGTACGCATCCACATCCCCGACCATCACCGCTCGCCGCGCAAACGGCCCGCGCACATCGCCGACGCGCTCGACTTCTGGGCATTCGCAGGCGCCGCGGCGAATGTCGCGATGCAGTTCGCGCACCGCGGGGTTGCGGCGGGGGTGATGGAGAGCAAGGTCGAATCGGGTGCGCTGATGGTGCATCCGTGGAAGCGGTTGCGTACCACCGCGTCCTATCTGGCGGTCGCGGTGCTCGGCTCCGAGGAGGAGAAGCGGGCGATGCGCGAAGCGGTGAACGTCGCCCATCGGCAGGTCAGATCGGGCCCGAATTCGAAGGTGAAGTACAACGCCTTCGATCGCAACCTGCAGCTGTATGTGGCGGCGGCGATCTACATAGGCTACGAGGACACCCATCAGCTGCTGTGCGGCAAGATGACTCCGGAGGAGCTCGAGCACTTCTATCC
>NZ_JBHXMY010000518.1:0-4166 GCF_042720195.1 Nocardia sp. NPDC058497
CCGGGGGGGGGGTGTCGCTTTCACGCCCGGGGTGTGGGGGGCCCGGGCCACCCCCCACGGCCGGCCCCGCAACGGCCGGTCGGCACCGCCGCGCTACTCGAGAACTTGCGGGACAACCCTTAGGATAGACGCATTCAAATTGTGTGCGTGAGCTCCGGCGGCTGCTCGAAAGCACCTTTCGAGAACCTTCCGTCGCCGCGCATCCGGTGAATACTGTGCATTTCGCGACGGCATCAAGGAGCACGTATGAGCGAGGCCACCCACCTGAATGTTTTGATCGTGGGCGCTGGACTGTCGGGAATAGATGCTGCTGTCCACGTCAGCCGTGCCTTTCCGGCGAGGAGCTATGCGGTGCTGGAACAGCGAGGAGAATTGGGTGGGACCTGGAGTCTGTTCCGATATCCAGGTATCAGGTCGGACTCCGACATGTACACCCTCGGTTTCGGATTCAGGCCGTGGAACGGGGAAAACGCCATCGCGGACGGCGTTGACATCCTGTGCTATCTGCGTGAGACGGCAGCGGAGTACGGCGTGGATCAGCGGATCCGATACCACCACCGAGCCACCAGATTCTCCTGGTCCACAGACGAGAAGTGCTGGACGGTGGCGATCGAACACGTCGATACCGGTGAAACGTCGACGCTCACCTGCGACTTTCTGTTCTCCACGAGTGGCTATTACGACTACGACCATGGCTACACACCCGACTGGCCGGGCCTGGACGCCTACCGCGGCACACTGGTCCATCCGCAACACTGGCCGAAGGATCTGGACTACACCGGTAAGCGGGTGGTCGTGATCGGTTCGGGCGCTACCGCGGTCACGCTCATCCCCTCGATGGCCCGCGAGACTGCACACATCACCATGCTGCAGCGGACGCCCACCTATATCGTGAGCCAGCCTCGAAAGGACCCAGTTGCCCAGGTACTGAACAAGATCCTGCCCGGCAAGCTGGCTGGCAAGGTGATCCACGCACGCTATGCCGCCCTGACAATCGGTTTCTACGAGTTCTGTCGCCGCAACCCCAAGACGGCCAGAGCCTTGTTGGAACGGTGGGCGAGGGTCCACCTACCTGACGGTTTCGACTACGCCAAACACTTGCGCCCACCGTATGATCCGTGGGATCAGCGGCTGTGTGTGGTGCCCGGAGCCGACCTGTTCAAAGCGATCCACAGCCACAAAGTCGACATCGTCACCGACATCATCGAGCGGTTCACCACGAATGGCGTCGCGCTCACTTCGGGCCGCGAGCTCGAAGCCGACATCGTAGTGACCGCCACCGGTCTCGAGGTGGTCCCGATGGGTAAGGCCGAGTTCTACGTCGACGGTGAGCAGATCGAACTGGGCAATACGTTCACCTACAATGCGATGATGCTCAGCGACGTCCCGAACTTCGCTTTTGTCATCGGCTATTCCAATGCTTCCTGGACTCTGAAGGCGGATCTGGTCTGCGAGTACGTCACGCGATTGCTCGACTACATGGACCAGCACAACCTGAAGGTTGTCGTCCCGCGGCTGGCGGAGGGTCTCGAGCCGAAGCCGTTGCTCGACCTCACCTCGGGCTACCTGCAGCGCGCGGCCGGCAAACTACCCGTCGCCGGTGACCGCGACCCGTGGCGGCTGAAACACAACTGGTACTTCGACAAGAAGGCGCTGCGGCACAGCCGGATCGACGACGGTGTGGTGGCGTTCTCCGAATGAGCCCGCGCCGACCGCGCTCGAAGCCGCACACAGAGTGATCGACTCCGGCCGCGGAGTGCGTGAGGTCGCCCGCGAGTTGGACGTGCCGAGAACGTGCTCCACAAATGGGTGCGTGAGGAACGTCGCCGTGTGGCCGCCGCTACTGGGCCGGCGCCGACCGGCCGGTCTCGAAGACCAAGGCGGTCGACACCGTCGTTACGCTGTGCTGGAACGGATTGCCGACATTCGTTCGGGAAGAATAGGTGTCGGCACCCCGACGGTGGCCAGGCGTCGGCCTGCGGTGAGGTCGGTTAGTGCGCCCCCCGCGCGAGCGGGGATGAGTTCTTGACCGGCACCGTCAACTCCTGCGGCATCGGGTGTTTTGCCATCAAGCAGGGTGAGTTCCGGCTCGGGTGGAGTGCATCCCTGAACACCGGGTGCTCCTCATTGGGATAGCCGAGCCGTCGATGGTGGGGCGCCGGTCCAGCCGTCCGGGAAGTCCTGCGAATCGTCAGCGTTGTGGGATCGAGTCGAGGCTGTCGATCGAGGGAATCGCGCGTACGACTCGTCCGATGCCAGGCCGAGTGCCCGTCGGGTGCGGGCTGGAGCGCCCGCCGTCCCGGCGTCCATGGATTGTCAGCATCGGCACATCGAGTCGTTGGATCCGCGCGCCGGTGTCGGTCCCGGCCGCCGGTCGTACCTTGCCCGCGTAGGTCGACGCGCACGACGCGGGATGGTGTCTGCCGTCGCATCCGGCTGGTCGACCCGCTATCCCGTCTTGCATGCCGTAGATTCCGGTGCTGGGTCCACTCGGTGTCGCAGACGCCGAGTCGGTCGCGCCGATTGCGGTCGCGACGATGATGCGGCTCCAGTTGCGCCGACTCGCTTCCGGGGTTTTCCGACGATGTCGTTGCTGCGATGACCGGACTCGTCACGGCACTGATGCCTCAGTCGGTCGTCGGCACTATTGCGGATCGGCTCACGAGTCCACTGGCGATCTCGAGGGTGCCGGAACCGGTCGCTACCTGTGGTGGTCCGGGGTCGGGTGGTGATGATTCGGCGGCGGCGTGAGGTCGTCGACCACCACCAGGTTCCCGCCGGATTGTTTGGCCCGGTACATCGCCGCGTCGGCCGATTGCAGCATTCGGTCCGGAGTCGGGCGTGGACACTGCGGGCAGGTTCCTGTGTCGAAGACAGCCACACCGACGCTCGCGGTAACCACCACAGCGGTCTCCGGCGGTTCGGCGACCACTTGGCACAGCCGTTCGGCCTCGATTCGAGCGGCCGCTGCGGCGATCGGAGCGGCCACTACGAATTCCTCTCCGCCGGTGCGTGCCACCACTGCCAGCTCCCCGGCGGCGTCGCGCAACCGGCGCGCGGTTCGTTTCAGGACGGTGTCGCCAATACTGTGGCCCCAGGTGTCGTTGACGTTCTTGAACCGGTCGAGGTCGAAACAGATGACACAGATCGCGGGGCTGCGGTCCATCAGTTGCGGCAGCCGGTTCTCCAGACCTCGGCGGTTGAGCAGTTCAGTCAGTGGGTCCGACAGCGACTCGCTGCGCAGCAGCCAATAGAGGAGCTGGTACGCGGGCATCGCGCCGGCCACCGACGCGAGCAGGAGCGCGACTGCGAGCGCCAAGTGGACATCGCCGCCGCCGGTGGCGATTCGCACCGACAACACAAGTACCGACAGCACCGACCAGGCCGAATGCACGGCCAGTGCCCGCGCGTTGTGGAAGAAGCTCAGATAGCTGCCGGTGACCAGGAGAAGTACCGTGCCCATCGCCCCGAACAGCCGATCCTGCAGCTGGAGGAATTCGACTGTGAACAGCACGTCGGCACAGGCGATCAACAACAGCGACTCGGTTTTGTTCGGCCACGGCAGCAGCCACCAGCGCGCTGCCCACAGCATCCCGGACAGCACTCCGATCATCGAAGCGATTCCGGGATCGCCGGGCGGCCCTACCGGTGTTCCCGCGATCACCGCGCCCATCACCGCGATCACCGCGCCCGCGCTGCCGATCAGTACCTTGAGCGGTGCCAGCGCTGATCGAGCCGCCAGGGTGCTGACCAGCCATCGGTAGTCGACCGGGTCCTTCCACCAGGCGCGCAGCGTGTTGCCGTCCTTCATTGCCCGGCCCTTGGTTCCCGGCCGCGTTGCCGACTGCCGCTTGCGCCGTCTGTGAGAAATCCTGAAATCCCACCAACTCATCGGCAGTAGTCTAGGTCGGCCCCGTTCATGCCCGACGCGTGCGTCTGTGTCGCGGCCCACTGCAGGCGTGCATGCGGTCGTCTCGGCCTAGAAGCGCCTGTCAGCGGCGATCACCCCGATGGCCCGTTCACCGCCACCGGGCATCGAGTCCGGGTAATCTTCTTCGAGCATGTCGTTGATCGTCTACGCAGTTAGCCGTGTTGGGATGTGCGGATGAGTTCGACCCGTTCGTGGCAGCCGCTGTCTCTTTTAAACAAAAACCAGCCCACCCAAC
>NZ_JBHXMY010000519.1:0-4165 GCF_042720195.1 Nocardia sp. NPDC058497
GCACACACGCACCCCCCCCCCCGCGCTTTACCTCACCCGCTAACGCAGGCGGCAGGTCAGGGGCGAAACGAGGTCAGAACGCGCGGCAGGAGCGGATGTCGGTGGCCAGGATCGCCTTGGCGCCGAGGTCGGCGAGGCGGTCCATCAGGTCGTTGCCCTGCTTGCGCGGGACCAGGGCGCGCACCGCGACCCAGTCGGGGTCGGTGAGCGGGGAGACCGTGGGCGATTCCAGGCCGGGGGTGATCGCGACGGCCTCGTCGAGCAGGGACTTGGGGCAGTCGTAGTCGAGCATCAGGTACTGCTGGGCGAACACGACACCCTGGATGCGGGCGATGAGCTGGTTGCGCGCCCGGTCGTTCTGGTCGGAACCGGTGCGTTCGATCAGCACGCCCTCGGAATCGCACAGCGAGTCACCGAAGGCGACCAGGTTGTGCTGGCGCAGGGTGCGGCCGGAGCCCACCACTGGGGCGAGCGCGTCGGCGCGGCGGCGCTGGATCGAGATCTCCCCGGCGCCGTCGAGGCGGATCACCTCGGCCTCGATGCCGAACCGCGCCAGGTCGGCGCGGACCAGGTTCGGGTAGGAGGTGGCGATGCGCTTGCCCGCCAGATCCTCGACCTTCCAGTCCGCACCGGCCGGGGCGGCGTAGCGGAAGGACGAGCGGCCGAAGCCGAGCGAGAGGCGCTCGCTGACCGGCGAACCGGAGTCCAGGGCCAGGTCGCGGCCGGTGATGCCGAGGTCGAGCTCACCGGAGCCGACGTAGATGGCGATGTCCTTGGGCCGCAGGAAGAAGAACTCGACCTGGTTGACGGGGTCGAGGACGGTCAGCTCGCGGGAGTCGGTGCGTTTGCGGTAACCGGCCTCGCTCAGGATCGAGACGGCGGATTCCGACAGCGAACCCTTGTTGGGAACTGCGACGCGCAACATGGGAATGGGGGTCCTTTCGGGGAGAAGACGGGAGGAGGTGTCGACCGGACGGATCAGCCGTCACAGATGTCGGTACACGTCCTCGAGCTTCAGCCCGCGACCCACCATCATCACCTGAACCCAGTACAGCAGCTGGGAGATCTCCTCGGCGAGTGCTTCGTCGCTCTCGTGCTCGGCGGCCAGCCAGATCTCACCGGCCTCCTCGAGCACCTTCTTACCCTGGAAATGGACGCCGGCGACCAACGCGGCCACGGTGCCAGATCCCTCGGGGCGGGTCTGGGCACGCTCGGTCAGCTCGGCGAACAGGGATTCGAAGTTCTTCACGAGGAAAGATTGTTTCACATCCTGTACACCGGTTTTCCCGCGCACCGCAGCCGCTCGCGGCCACGATGCGCGGGCACCGGTCAGGATGGGTCTGCCAGCAGGTCGCGCAGGTCGGCGACCGCGGTGCGCAGGTGGTCGGCGAAGGCGTACATCTGGTCGGCCACGGACTTGGGGGTGGCCAGGTAGATGTTCCAGCGGTCCGGCAGCAGCACGTAGGCGATGCCGATGCAGGTGGGGCTGGTGGAGCCGAAACCGAAGTAGCGGATGTGGACTGACGGGGCCGAGCTGGTGCTCAGGTAGTCGTCGCGCATGATCGTCCAGCCGGGGCTGTCGAACAGCGCGATCTGCTCGTCGGCGACACCCAGTTCCGCACCGCGCCTGCGCTGGATCCACTGCAGTTCCCACAGGTGCTGCTCGGGCGCCTGTCCGGCCTGGCATTCCTTGGCCCGGCCGACGTGCGCGGACGCCGCCGTGCGGGCCGCGGCCAGCTTGGCCTCGCGGTCGGCGGTGTCGTCGACCATCGCGTCGACGAAGGCCACCATCTCCGGGGTCACCACCCGCATGGCCTCGGTACGCCCGTTGCGGAACTGCCGGGTCGCGATGGACTCGTAGGTGGCGCCGGTCAGGCCCTTGCTGCGCCGGTGCGCGAGCTGGTAGGCCAGCTGGGCGAAGGCGTCCGGCGAGATGCCGAGCTTCTTGGCGTCGCCGGTGCCGAAGTCGTCGAACGAGACCAGCGCGGTCGCGGTGTCGGCGGCGAAGCGGGCGAAGTCGGCGCCCGCCGCGGCGATGTCGGCGCGCGCGGCCGAGTCGAGGACGAACTCGACCGGCTCCACCGGCGGCAGCCCCTGAGCGCTGGCACCGCTGGCGGCGGCGTGATCCTGCGCGGTCCGCTCGAGCAGCGCGTCCACGAACGACAGCACGGTGGTGCCGTCGAGCCCGCAGTGCTCGATATTGATGCCCGCCTGGCCGTCGGCGAAGACGATGAACGACACCGACTTGTCGAAGTACCGGTTGGCGCTGTCACCGTGCAGCAGCTGATCGCAGGCGTGCAGTTCGTCGCGCGGCGCGAAGTCCTCGAGGCACACCGCGAACAGCGCGGTCTCGATCGCGTCGAACGCCGCGACATTGGCCGCCTCGGTGCGCAGCGCGGCCCGGCTGCGCGCCCATTCCGCCCTGGCCTTGGTGGTCAGGTGGCCGACGGAGGTGTCCGTCGACGCGGGCCTGGTGCCACCCTTGATGACCGCGCGCAGCCCGTCGGCGACGTCTTCGAACGCGTACGGCGCGCCGTCGGGACCGATGACGTCCATCCGGAAGATGTTGCCGCGGTAGAAGACCGCGATGTGGCGCGCGTCCGAGGGACCAGGCCATTCCGGGCTGTAGGGCTTGCGGACGGTGTCCTGCACCTCGCCCGGAATGCGGGTCTCGGAGAACAGGTACTTGTTCTGCCACATCGACAGCTGCTGCCCGCGCTGGGTGACCGGCGGGATCTGCTCCTGATCCAGCGCCAGCTTGTAGTCGACGGCGGCGCCGATGATCGCGGCGGCCCGCTCGGCCTGGCCCGCCACGGTCGAGGAGGCCAGCGGCGTGTCGTCGCGGAACAGGAACACGAAGTTGGCGTTCAACGCGATCCGGTCGCGGCGGCCCAGGTACCGCGACGGCCAGAACTCGTCGAGCCAGCTGCCGACCCCCGGCGTGGCGTCGTACTCGGCGAGTGCGGCGTGCAGGGTCCGGCCCGCCCCACCGGGCCGCAGCAGTTCGGCGACTGCGGCCTCGGTGGTGGCGAGTTCTTCGGCGCCGAGCAGCGGCTGACACCACTGCAGGAACCGCGCGCAACTGTCGTCCAGTGTCGGCAGCGGCACCCGGGGCAGGCTGTCCTCGGCGGCGAACGTCGGTTGGTTCAATCCAGATCCTCAGGTCTCGGTGGGATGCGGGCGTGACACGAACAGGTTGGCGTAGAGCCAGCCTTCGGCTTCGTGGTCGGTGGTGTCGATTCCCTTGGCCGCCAACGCTTCCAGCACCTGTGCACGTTCCTGGGCGGAGGCGAAGCGACGCTGCTGGAACATACCGGGACGCTGCTCGCTGCGATAGCCGAGCGCGGCGAGTTCCTCGGCGATGGGACCGAAATCGAACATCCGCAACACGAAATGCGCCATCCATGGTCGCCGGTGCGGATCCGCTTGGGCGACCCTGGACAGGGTTTTCTCGGTGATGTAGCCGACGCATCCGGTGGAGATCACCAGATCGGCGGAGGCGAGCACACGGCGCTGGGCCTCGGTCGGCTCGGTGGCCTCGAGGTCGGCGTGCACGTAGTCGTGCAGGAATCCGGCGGCGTGGGCGTAGGTCAGCGCCGGGCATGCGGCGTCCATCCCGACGAAGCGTACGTCGGGCATCAGATCGGCGCGTAACCGCTCCCGGTCCGCCGCGATCAGCCCGACCTTGTCGGTCTCGGCGTGGTCGCGATAGTGCCCGGCCAGCTCGTCGACCGTCGTGTCGGTCCGCAGCAGCGCCGCGTTCACCCCGTAGGAGCAGCCCAGGTCGAGCACCGTCGGGATCCGGTCCGGTCGCGCCGCCCGCAGCTGCCGCAACTGCTCCTGGAAGTGCGGCTTGGCCAGTTCCGGGATCCGGTAGTCCAGCTCGTTCATCCGCGCGAAGTAGGCACGCGGGTCGGGGCTTTCGTAGATGTCGTCGAAGGATGCTTTGCCGGTGGTGTGCAACGGAACGGACATGGGCGGTTCCTCTCAGTCGAGCAGTCGGTCACCTCGGACGGCGTCGGCCGCGGCGGCCACATGGTCGGGCAGAACACGGCCGAACAGCTGCCTGGTGCGTTCGACAGTGCCGATCACCCCTGGCCGGTCCGTGTAGGCGAAGATCGCCGAATGTCGTTGTCCCGCACCGGCCACCTCGGTGACCCGGTGC
>NZ_JBHXMY010000520.1:0-4156 GCF_042720195.1 Nocardia sp. NPDC058497
GGGGGGTCCGCCGCCCGGGCGCGACGCGGGCTCCGCCAATATCGCGGGGCCCCCTGGCTTATCGGCAGTCTCCCCCTCGCCAAGATCTTCCGCCGCCCCGGCCTACCCCGGTCCTCGGCGCATCGCATGCTGGAGCGGCTCGTGCAGCTGCGCTGGCTACGGCGCGAGGGCCGCGACTACGAGCTGGGTATCCGGCTGATGGAGCTCGGCTCGCTGGCCGTGCACCAGGACCGCCTGCATCGCGCGGCGATGCCGTTCCTGCACGAGCTGCACCGGGTGACCGGTTTCGTCGTGCACCTGGCCGTCCTCGACGGTCCCGACGTCGTGTACCTGGACAAGGTCGGCGGCGATCTGGCCGCGGCGGTCCCGACCCGCGTCGGCGGCAGGCGCCCCGCGCACTGCACGGCGGTCGGCAAGGCGATCCTGGCCTACTCCGACGAGCGCCGCCTCGCCGATGTCGTCACCGGCCAGACCGGTGCCCGCACCAAGTACTCGCTGACCACCCGCGCCCAGCTCGACACCGAACTGAACAAGGTGCGAGCGCACGGCATCGCGGTCGAGCGGGAGGAATCGCTGGCCGGCTTCGGCTGCATCGCCGCCCCGATCGGCGACCTCGGCGAGTCCGCCGTGGCCGCGGTGTCGGTGTGCGGACCGGTGGATCGCATGGTGTTCGACCACCGCCTCTCCGCCCCTATCCGCACGACAGCGCTCAACATCTGGCGTCACGTCGACGACGGCCGGGTGCGGGTCCGCCCGACCCTGCAGCAGCACCCGCGCCCGCTGGGTGTCGGCCCCCGGGTCGCCACCGACCACCGCGCGCCCCGCTACGCGTGACCTCGGTACGCCGCCCGGCACGAGCGGGCGGCGACCGGTATCAGGCGAGCTCGTTCGCGCAGAAGCTGTGGCAGATGCGGTCGTGCACGATCACGTCCGGGCATTCGGGATCGAACCACCGATCGACGTGCGCCCAGTGCACCGGGTGCATCAGGTAGGGCCCGTCGAGATCGGTGAACTCCTGCTCCCACACATGCGTCCACGGCACGGACCCGATCCCGCGGATCACCCGGCTCAACTGCCAGGACCGCATCGTCGGGATGTAGCCAGGCATCCGCAACAGGTCGGCCTCGAAGCGGTCGACCGTCGCGGGCGCGGTCCCCGGCGCGACTCGCAGCAGCAGGACCAGGTACACCGATCCCGGTGAGCGCGGCTCGGCGAACCGACCGACACCGCCGTCGTATTCGGCACCGTCGACGTGGGTCACGAGCGGGTCGGCCAGTACCGCGTCCACCCGCGGCGCACAGCCGGACCAGTCGACCGCCTCGTCGAATCGCAGGTGCACCAACACGTCCCCGCCGTTGCGCACCCCCGGCAGAGTGGGCTGCACCAGCACCCTCCGCGCCACCCCGGCCGCCGCCGCGCGCAGTTCGGTCATCAGCTGCTCGGCGCCCGAACCGCCCGCAGCTGAAAGATGCACCAGCCGAACAACATCAAACATTGCCGAGCCTCTCGATATCGCCTGCCTCGGCGCCGGTCGACCGCGTTCGATGGACGACCAGCTCGTCCACCTCGGCCCACCACCGCCGCAGCGCCGGATCCGGCCGCCCGCGCCAGGTCATCTCCCACCACCCCTCGGCCCCGTCCAGCACCCACGTCGCGATGACCGTGTTCGACTCGTCGGGAAACCAGACCGGCGGAATAACCACGATCCGTTCCAGCGTCATCCCCCGCTCGCGCGCGCCGGGCGCATACTCACGCAGATAAACGTCGACAAACTCCCTGGCCCGGCCGGGTTTCGTCACAACGGTGTCGATCACGTAGACCTTCGCGGTGTTCATACGCCGACGTTATGCACGCACCTGCCGGTGTCGACCTGGCGTTTCCGCCCAGCGGGAGAACGCGGTTCGGGCCCCGGCCGCCAGTCAGCAGCGCATCCCACGGCGTCGGCGGCGCGGTGCGCCGAGCAATAGTCCGCTTCAGTATTGTCCGCAACAGAACTATCTAGTACGGTCTCTCCTATGTCCGGCCGCCTCGCCCTCGCCGCACTGTCGGCGGCGACCTGGCGCGTCGGCCGCCATCACCGCTTCCGCCGCTGCGGATTCGCGGCTCCCGCTCTCTGATCCTGCTGCTGAACGGACTTCGTCATGCGTCTTCTCCGGGCCTTGGTGGCCTCCCTCTTCCTGGTCGCGGTCGGTGTCACCGCGCATGCGGCACCGGTGGAGGGCCCGGGGTGGACCGCGGTGTGGGCGACCTCGGCACAAATGCCCAGTAAGACAATGGGACCCAGCTGGTCCGCGGACGGGTTCTCGAATCACACTCTGCGGCAGGTCATCCGGGTGAGCCAGGGCGGTGTCGCCACCCGGGTCCGGCTGACCAATCGGTATGGCATCGAACCACTGGCCATCGCAGGGGCCACGATCGCGGTGACCGATGCCGGCGCGAACATTCGCCCGGACACCCTGCGGCCCTTGACCTTCGGTCTCGCCCCGGAATTCCGAATCCCGGCCGGGTCCGATCTCACCACCGATCCGGTGCCGCTGCCGGTCGCGCCGTTCCAGTCACTGACCATCACACTCCACCTCGCCGAGCCGACCGGCCCGGCGACCCACCATGCCCAGGGCCTCGCGACCACCTACCGCGCCACCGGCGACCACCGCGCGGACGGCGCCGGCACCGCCTTCACCGAGACCACCCAGTCCTGGTACTACCTGTCCGGCGTCGAGGTCTTCGATGCGCTCCCGCACCGCTCCGGTGTGGTCGCCTTCGGTGATTCCATTACCGAAGGCATCGGCTCGACCCCCGGCGCCGACAACCGGTACCCCGACGAACTAGCCGAACGCCTTGCCGCCGAAGGCACTCCCCGCGCGGTCATCGACCAGGGCATCGGGGGCAATCGGGTCACCGTCGACTCGTCCTGGCTCGGTGACAGCGCGCAGCGCCGATTCCGCACCGATGTACTCGACCAGCCAGGCGCCGGCACCGTCATCATCCTCGCGGGCATCAACGACATCGGCCTCAGCACCGCAGGCCCGGGCACCGCCGACACCGTCGTCCCCGTCTCCACCGACCAACTCATAGCCGGGCATCTCGACCTGATCCGCCGGGCCCGCGCCAAGGGCCTGCGGGTAATCGGCGCCACCCTGACCCCCATCCACGGCTCACCCTACTTCTCCCCCGCGGCCGAATCCGCCCGCCAGTCACTCAACGCGTGGATCCGCACCGCCGACGCCTACGACGCCGTGGTCGATTTCGATGCCGCCCTCCGCGATCCGGCCGATCCCCAGCGCCTCGCCCCGCAATTCGACAGCGGCGATCACATCCACCCCAGCGATGCGGGCTATGCCGCCATGGCAGCCGCGGTCAACCCCGCCGAGTTCGGCTGAGCAGGCGTTCCAGCACCCAAGACAGATAGCGTTGTGTACGGCCCGGACCCGTGCGAGTGGACCAGCGCCCGGGCCGACAGATCACATCCGCTGCGGTGCGGCCATTCCCAACTGCCCCAATCCGAGATCGAGAGTGCGAGCAGTCAATTGGCACAGCGCGATTCGGTTCGAGCGGATCGGTTCGTCCGCGGCCAGTACCGGGCACGAGTCGTAGAAGCTGGTGTAGGCGCGGGCGAGATCGTAGAGATAGCCCGCCAGCCGGTGCGGCTCCAACGCGTCGGCGACCTCGGCGAGGACGGTTCCGTAGCCGTCGAGGGCCAGGGCGAGTTCCCGCTCCGCCGGTTCGAGTGGACCGGCAATATCGACCGCAGCCGGAGTTACGGCGTCGGCTTTGCGCAGGATCGAGCACACACGGGCATGGGCATACTGCAGGTAGACGCCGGTGTTGCCGTTGAGCGCCGTCATCCGGTCCGGGTCGAAGGTGTAGTCCTTGACCCTGGATGTCGACAGATCCGCATACTTGACCGCACCGATGCCTGCCTGCTCGGCGATGGTGTCGAGTTCGGCCGACGACAGGTCCGGGTTCTTCTCGGCGACGACCGCGCGCACACGCGCGACGGCCTCGTCGAGCAGGTCCATCAGCCGAACTGTCCCGCCCGCACGGGTTTTGAACGGTCTACCGTCCGGCCCGAGGATCGTGCCGTAGGCGACATGATCGACCTCGATCGCCTCGGTCAGCCAACCCACCCTGCGCGCCGCTTCGAACACCAACTGGA
>NZ_JBHXMY010000521.1:0-4150 GCF_042720195.1 Nocardia sp. NPDC058497
GCCTACTACAGCGCGACCACCGACCAGATCGTCTTCCCCGCCGCCTATCTGCAGCCGCCGTTCTTCGACAAGGACGCCCAGGACGCGGTCAACTACGGCGCGGTCGGCTCGACCATCGGCCACGAGATCGGGCACGGCTTCGACGACCAGGGCTCCAAGTACGACGGTGACGGCAACCGCCGCGACTGGTGGACCCCCGAGGACCGCGCCGCCTTCGACGCCAAGACCCAGCAGATCATCGACCAGTACGACGTGCTTGTCCCCGAGGGCGCGCCCGAGGGTCAGCATGTGAACGGCGCGCTCACCGTCGGCGAGAACCTGGCCGACCTGCGCGGCCTGCAGGTCGCGCTGGCGGCGTATCAGAAGGTCGCGCAGCGCACCGGCGAGCAGCCCGACTTCCGCTCCATGTTCTTCTCCTGGGCGCGGCAGTGGCGCGACAAGCAGACCGAGGAGGCGACCCTGCAGGGTTTGCAGGACACGCACTCCCCCAACGAGTTCCGCTGCAACCAGGTGGTCCGCAATATCGCCGAGTTCTACTCGACCTTCGACGTGAAGGACACCGACAAGCTGTTCATGCCGCAGGATCAGCGGGTCACTCTCTAGGGATGACTCCCCCTCCGAAACCGACGTAGGTTAGCCTAGGCTGACTTACGCTGGAACTGTGCAGGAGGATGCAATGACGTCTGTTCGGACTTCGCGCGGCTGGCGGCGCGTGGCGGTGGCCGCGCTCGCCGGCGCGCTCGCCTTCGGCGTCGCCGCCTGCGGTTCCACCGACGATGCCGCCGGCTCGGGCGAGCCGGTGTCCATCACCCACGCGCGCGGCGAGACCACCGTGACCGGAACGCCCGCGAAGATCGTCACCCTGGGCAACCAGTGGCTCGACACCTCGCTGGCGCTGGGCGTGGTCCCCGTCGGCTACATCGACAATGTGTCCGCGGTGTCGAAGAGCACCCCGCCGTGGCAGCCGGAGAGCCTGAAGTCGGCCAAGGCGCTCAACACCACCGGCAATATCGCCGAGCAGGTCGCCGCGCTGGAACCGGACCTGATCCTGGCCGACCCGTTCATCGCCGACCAGAAGACCTACGACGAGCTGTCCAAGATCGCGCCGACACTGCCCGCGCTGACCAAGGACGCCGTCACCCCGTGGCAGGACCAGGTCACCGCGCTGGGCAAGGTGCTGCACAAGGAATCCGACGCGACCGCGGTGATCAAGAAGGTCGACGACAAGATCGCGGCGATCACCACCGCCAACCCCGGCCTGAAGGGCAAGACCTTCGCCAGCACCTGGCTGGCCAGCCCCGCGCAGCTGATGGTGCTGACCGACCCCAACGACGGTTCGGCCAAGGTCTTCACCCAGCTCGGCATGGGCATCCCGGCCAACCTCACCGCGCAGCCCGCCAACCAGGGCCGCCTGGCGCTGTCGCCGGAGCGCGTCGACGAGCTGTCCGCCGACCTGCTGCTGGCCGGCTACTCCCCCGGTCTGGACGAGAAGTACCGCCAGCTGCCCGGCTACAACGAGCTGCCGTCGGTGCGCAAGGGTTCGGTCGTCTTCCTGACCACCCAGGAGATCAGCGCCATCAACCAGCCCTCCGCGCTCTCGGTGCCCTACATGCTCGACAAGCTGGAGCCCGCCTTCGCCGCAGCGGCGAAATAGCCCCCCGCATCACCGACGTTCGACCCCCGCAAGGAACTCGCTGTGCTCGCCTCCACGTACCCCGCCCAGACCCGATTCGCCCTGCGCGCGGGCGTCACCTGCCTCACCACCCCCGCCGGGGCGGTGCTGCTGAACCCGCCGCGCAATGTGAAGCTGACGGGCCTCGGCGCCGGTGCGCTGCAGGCGCTCAAGACGCTCAACCAGGGCCCAGCGACGGCGGCCGAGATGTCGACCGCCGCCGCCGGTGACGACATCACCGGGCTGATGCGCAAGCTCACCGACGGCGGCTGGCTGGCGGTGACGGTGCGCGACGGCGGCCGCGACCTCTACAGCATCCGCCCCTTCGCCGAGCCCGCGCCGCGTCCGGAGGCGGCCCTGCCGACCTGGTCGGCGACGCTGTCGAAGTTCGCTGTGCTGCACCGCGATGCCCAGGGTTTCGTGCTCGAGCATCCGCGGGCGTGGTGCGATCTGCGCGTCCACGACCCGCGGCTGCTCGCCCTGCTCGACGGCCCGATGGCCGCCGATTCGCCGGTGCCCGCCGCGGTGAAGTCGCAGTTCATGGCGGATCTGCAGTGGTGCGGATTCCTGGTCGACGGTGACGAGGAGGAGCACGAGTTCGCCACCCGCTCCTGGAACGCCCCCGACCTGTGGTTCCACCGCCGCAGCACCCTCGGCGCCCGCACGGTGACCTGGGACGACTTCGGCCCGACCCGCTGGGCCGACGGCCGCTTCCCCGAATTGCCCGCCCGCCGTACGCCGTTCGCGGCCGACCCGATCGCCCTGGCCCGCCCCGACCTCGCCGGTCTGCGCGACGCCGACCCCTCCCTCACCGCCGCACTCGAGGACCGCGTATCGACCCGCGCGTTCGACGACGCGGCACCGATCACCGCAGCCCAGCTGGGCGAACTGCTGTTCCGCAGCGCCCGCACCCGCGAGGACGGCTCCCGCCCCTACCCCTCCGGCGGCGGCGCCTACGAACTCGAGGTCTACCCGGTCATCCGCAATGTCGCAGGCCTCGACAACGGCATGTACCACTACGACTCGACCGACCACGCCCTGCGCCTGGTCGCCGCGGCCGACGCCCCCGCCGTCCAAAAACTGCTGAAGTCCACCTCCGCCACCCTGGCCGGCGGCGCGGAACCCCACGTCCTGCTGCTGGTCTCGGCCCGCGCGGGCCGCGTCATGTGGAGCTACGAACAGGTCGCCTACGCCAACATCCTCAAACACGTCGGCGTCTTCATGCAGACCGTCTACCTGACCGCCACCGCCATGCACCTCGGCGTAGTCGCCCAGGGCTTCAGCGACACCACCGCCTTCGCCACCGCCACCGGCATCGACGAACTCGAGGAATGCAACGTCGGCAGCATGATCGTCGGCTCCCCCGCCCGCTGAACTCGAAAGCTAGGGCGCGAAGACCTCGTCGAGGGTCGTGGCCGTCAGGATCCGATCAGTCCACAACTCCAGCTGCGCGATACTCGCCGACCGGACAGTATCGGCTACCTCCGCGGAAGGAATGCCGAACTTCCTGGTGAGCTGACGAATCAACACCTTCGCCTCACCTTCGGTGCGACCTTCGACCCGTCCTTCGGCACGCAGTCGATCAGCACCCGTCATCAAAGCCTCCTTCCCTCGCGGCCCCAAACGCTCAGCCAACGGTTGCAGATCCGCAACGCAAGTATCCCCCACGGCCAACGCATACGCCATGACCAGGTACAACACCCCCGCACCGCCCGGCTGATCCGCCACCGCTTTCAACTGCGGTTCCAGCTGCGACATGACCGTGTCGAGCTTCTTATGGGTCGGTGCCGCTTTCAACAACACCAACATGATCATCACCTCCGGCACCAGCGGACGCGCCAACAGCGCCTCCACATCGACCGCATGCAGATCGTCGAGCAGATACCGGAACCGCGGCAGCAGCGAACCGAGGTGACCGCGCGTGGAGGTATCGACATCGATCAAGTCGGCCAGGTCCAGTGGGGCACTCCACCGGCGATGATTGGTCCCGGCGTGCACGACCAGCGGGATCACCGCGGGCAACCGCATGCGCTTCGGGTTGTCTTTGAGATGACGTCCCCAGATCAGCACCACATACTCCAGCAGGCGAAACGCCATCAACGGGTCGCTGCGGCTCTGGTGCTCGATCAACACGAACACGTAGGCGGGGCTACCGGCCAGGTCGACCCGGTACAGGATGTCGGTGAAGCGGGACTGCAGCTCCGCCGAGACCAGACTGCCCGACTGGGCTCGCAGGGTGTCCCAGTCCAATTCGCGGGCCAGCGCTGCGGGCACGACAGTGCGCAGCTCGCTGACCGCGTTCGCGCGGTCTGACATGACCTCGCGAAAGTATTTGTCGTGCGGGGTATTCGGAGTGCCATCCGCCATGGCGAGCAAGATACGCCCACCCCGCGGAGGAGTTGCCGGGCGGTCGCTGTGACCGGAGGCGTTTCGGCATGGGAGGTTTCGAGGTGCCGATGATCTGCATCACACCGTGCA
>NZ_JBHXMY010000522.1:0-4133 GCF_042720195.1 Nocardia sp. NPDC058497
GTCGATGGTGATTTAGGTGGAGTCGGCATGCGACCAAGTGCCGGCCAGGAGGTAGTTGGCCTTGTGGAGCGGTGATACGCCTGCCGGCAAGGCCCCGGTTCCAGATGCCAGGCCGTATGCCTGCACATACGCGATCTCGCTGCGCCGCGGATGCAGGGTGACTTCCCAGTACCACGGAATGCCCGCAGCCGCGTATCTGGCCCTTTTGGCTTCCATTTCGGCCGCGGTGTTCGATGGGGAGAGAACCTCGCCGACCAGGAGCGCATCGTCCGCGCGAACGTGCGCGTACGCCTTGTCCAGGCATCGATGGATCATGAAGTCTGGAGTCACGAAATCGGATTTACCTTGCCGACCGAAGAAGACGTTCGTCTCGGTACGAACCCGCCAGCGCTGCTCGGGCTCGGTGTCCATGGCGCGCTTGGCGTCTCGGCGAAGAGCATTCCACAGCAGGTTGCCGGCTTCCTGATGTTCTCCTGGCTCGCGCCGCGTCCAGACCACGCGCCCGCCCCACAGTTCGATGCGGGAGGCGATTTCCTCGGGCAGCTGCTCGAGCTCTTCCCACGTCATGTATTCGGGCAGGTCGGGGCGCTGGGGGTGCGCGTTCGTCATCGCGCAATGATAGTCCCGGGTGCGACTTCCGCTGCCCGCTCGTCAGGTCCGGAGGTGTTGGAGGTAGGCGGCGTGCACGACGGTACGGAGTTCAGTGAGTCGGTTCATGCGTCGTGAAATCGTGCGCGTCACGAGTATTGGATGAAATGTTTGCATTTCATTCCGCGGATTACCGCTGTGGTGTTCGCTGAGCGGATGAAGAAGTTCGTCACAGTCGCAGCACTGTCCTGCGTGATCCTCGGGGTGCCCGCAGTCGCCTCCGCCGCTCCCGTCGAGACCGCGCCGGTCGCCGACTCCGGCTCGTCGCAGGCAGGCTCCGGCTCATCGGATGCGGCGCTCGTGTGTTCGCCGATCGCGCAACTGCTGTTCGCCACCGGCAGCGTCGAGAAGCCCCCGCTCTACGACCTGCTCTGCCTGTTCACATAATTCTCGGACGTGGCGCTGCCCGTTCGGCAAGCTCGGTGAGCATCTTGTCCAGTGTGTACCAGGCGAAAACTGAACCAGGGCACGGACTCTGCTGAGTCCGTGCCCCTGGTTCGTTCGGGAACGCTGTTCGGTCAGAGGCCGATGCCGGACTTCAGGGTCGGCCACGAATCGTGCAGCATGGTCTGCCAGTACGGCCAGGAGTGGGTACCGAGCAGGTAGTACTTGGTCGTGGCGGCAATATTGTCGGGGGTCACCACCGCGGTTGACGGTGGTGGCCCGCACAATGCTCTGCCCTCCGGGGTTGCTGGTGGACCCCGGGTTACGCGTCCGGCCACTTCCTCGCTCCCAGCCCCGCTGTGGGGGTGTGCAGCAACGGAGGTGTCGTCCTCGGCTCGGTCGGCTGAGAACTTCGGGCCGGGCGTCGCGTCGGCAGAACGCGCCGCCCGGCGTATTCGGCCGTTTCACTCCGCGGGTTTCCGGTGTGGGTTGGCGCACAGCGCAAGGGTTCTCGTGCCACCGCAACTGGGGGCGTGCGCAGCGCGCGCGTGGTCGGGCACGGTAGAGCGATGAAGAAGCTCGCGGTGTCCGCCGCCCTCGCAGTGTTCCTGCTAGCCCCCGCTGTCAGCGCGACCACCGCGCATGCCGAGGAACCGGTCGCGGACAGCGGCTCGTCGAGCCTGGATGTCCTGTGCAGCCCCATCGGCGGCGTCCTCGTCCTCGCGGGCAGCGCCGAGAACCGCTTCGGCCCGATGCTCGGCCTGATGTGCCTCAATCGCTGACGCGCTGGTCAGCTGAAGGGGGATCGGTCGATGCCGCAGCGCAAGCCCTCTGGCGGCAGCTCGCCGGTGAACAGGTAGTCGCGCTTGACGTGCTCGGCGCAGGTGCTCGCCACGTACATGCTGCTGTGGCCTGCGCCTTCCACTACGACCACCCGGGCGTGTGCCAGCTGGCCTGCGCCCACATAGGCGCCGCGCAAGGGGGTTGCCGGGTCGAATCTGCTGTTCAGGATCAGGATCGGGGCCGCGGTCTCGCGATTCCACGGACCGGTGTAGCGGTCGGCGTCGTGGGCGGGCCAGAACGCGCAAGGGGTGGCGTTGAAGACGGCGGTGCGGCCGAAATAGGGGACCCGCAGATCTTCGACGGCACCGACCCGACTGTAGATCGCGGGGTCGGTCGGGACGGTGCTGTCGGTGCATTGGATCGAATAGAACGCCTCGATCCGGTTGCCCGGATGTTCCTTGTCGAAGATCGCGTCGTGTGTGACCGCCGGGAGCAGTGATGTTCCGGCATCGAAGAGTTGCTGTAGCAGGATCGCCAGGTCCGCATAGGTATCCGGGCGGGCCAGACTGCCCGCGGCGGCCACGATCTGCCCGTAGGACCACGATGTGCCGTCGACCGCGATGGGGGCCAGCCGCGCGCGTTCGGCGAGCGCGATCCACTTGAGTTTCGGCTCGCCCGCCGAGAACGCGCAGGCCGGACCCGCGGCCGAGCAGTCACGCAGGAAGGCGTCGAAGGTCTCGGCGATGGCGTCGGCCACGCCCTGCCTGGTATCGAGCGGGAGGTTCGCGCCATCGGCGCCGTGCCCGTTCACATTGCCCTCGAAGTCCAGTGACCCGTCCAGCGCCATCGCCCGCACCCGGCCGGGGAACATGTTGGCGTAGA
Source organism: Nocardia sp. NPDC058497 (assembly GCF_042720195.1). Taxonomy (NCBI): domain Bacteria; kingdom Bacillati; phylum Actinomycetota; class Actinomycetes; order Mycobacteriales; family Nocardiaceae; genus Nocardia; species Nocardia sp. NPDC058497. Next base: position 2,698 of record NZ_JBHXMY010000522.1, read on the forward strand.
CCGCGCCGACCTGGGTGCCGTAGGAGATGCCGTGATAGGTCAGCGCCGCATCGCCCACCGCCCGTCGCAGCAACTCCAGGTCACGGGCGGTATTCGCGGTCGAGGCGTGCGCCAGGATCGGGCCCGCGGACGCGCCGCAGCGGGCGGCGATATCGGCGGAGCGGGCGAAGAACTCCGGTTCGTCGGCGGGTCCTGCCGGGGTGCCGGGGAAGGTCGCGAAGTAGGCCTGTTGTTCCTCGGCCGAGGCGAAACAGCTGGTCGGAGCGCTGCGTGAGACCGAACGAGGATCCCACGACACCAGATCGAACCGGGCCCGCAGTTCCTCGGAGAACAACCACGGCCACCGCGCCCGCTCGCGGAGCCGGTCGACCCCCGACGGTCCCGGCCCGCCGAAGTTCACGAACAGGGTGCCGATCCGGCGACCGGGATCGGTCGCGGGCAGCTTGATCACCGCCAGCTCGATCTGTTCGCCCCGCGGGCTGTGGTAGTCCAGCGGTACCCGCGCCCACGTGCAGGAGAAGCCGTCTTCGCAGTCCGACCACTGCAACGCCGGAGTGCTCGCGGCTTCGGCGAGCTGATCGACGTACGGATCGGCCGCGCCTGCGGGGGCCGGGACGGTGAGAGCGCCGATGCCGAGCAGAACAGCGAGAACGCGGGTCCAGCTGCGGCGAGTTCCACGGCGCCGAGAGCGCGAATACAACTGCCGAGCCTCCTGCACAGATCGGACGAACCCTCGCGAAGCTATCACAAAGTGAGCCAGGCTCACGATCGGAAAGCGCTTGTGCGCGAGGGGAATCGCATAGGGTGAACTCTTGGTGTTCGTCAGTGCCTCGCTGCGGCCAGGCCACGTGTCCGCCCCATAGCTCGATCTGCGCCGCGATCTGCTCGAGCTCGTCCCCATGAGGTGCTGGGTTCGCCGAGCCTGACCGCTGCGGCCAAGTCGCCGCCGTTCTCCTCGCCGGCTGATCCGGCCGCATGACCCCTACATGCACTCGGATCTACTCTGCCGCGAAGACGGTTCGGAAGGTAGTGAGGATGGTCTCGCCGGGGGTCCGGTCCAGTATTGCGAAGGTGATCTCGTCGAAGTGCCCGTTGAACCGCCCACCATCGGCTAGCAGTGCATGGAAGGCACCGGCCACCATGCCGGGGTCGTTGCCGTAGGCGCCGCAGCCCCAGGCGCCCAGTACCAAACGTCGGTAGCCGACGGCTGTTTCGAGAATGCGCTCGGCGCGGGTGGCCAGCATCGCGGGTATGCGATGCGCCTCGCTCGCCAGCTCCTGCATGATCACGTTGGTCCGGGGCGCCGGGCAGGTGAGGAAGCCGACCGTATAGGGGCTGTCGAGCAGGATTCCCGTGTCGTCGCGGAAGACAGGCACGGCGGGAGACAGGATCACGCGGTCGCTGTAGAAAGGGTCCGGTGTGCGTCGGTGGTGCTC
>NZ_JBHXMY010000523.1:0-4125 GCF_042720195.1 Nocardia sp. NPDC058497
GGGGGGGCTGGGGCGCGGGGGGGTGGTGGGTGGTCTTGTCGGGGGGGGGGCGGCCCTAGCTTTGTTTGTTACCCTTGGCCGGGGGGGCGCCCCCCCACGGCCCAGGTGTGGTCACGGAAGTGCCTGCGCACCTCGCCCATGATCGTCGGGATCGCGAAGGACAGGAACGACGATCCCCGGCGCACGTCATAGCGGTCGACGGCGAGGACGAGCCCCACCCTCGCGGTCTGGTCCAGATCGTCGAACTGTTCCCCGCGGCCCGCGAACTTGCGCGCGATGTGGTCGGCCAGCGGCAGGCACAGCCGGATCACCTCCTCGCGGAGGTCGTCGTAGTCCTCGTCTCCTGGTGGCAGCGCCCGCAGCTTCTCGAACCAGGGCTCGATGTTGTCGTAGCTGTCGCCGCGCGAGTGGGATCGCCGGGTGTTCGTGTGTTCGGCTTTCGTTGATTCCGATGTCATCGCCGATGCCTCGCTTCCGAACGGTTGCGGATGACCATGGGGTACCCATCGGTGCCGCCGCTATGTCTTATTCGGAGCGAAGCCTGTTTCGGCTCAGGTCGCGGCGGGTCCGTGTACCCGCCGTATCCAACCGAATTCGACGGTGGTCGGGTAGCCGTCGCCGACCGGATCGAAGTCGCTGTATTCGATGCGCAGCGCGTCGGTCAGCGTCGCGACGACGTGCCAGCCGAAGGACTCCTCGTCGAGCGCGGACGGCGTGCGGACCACCGTCGCGATGCGGGCGCCGAGGGTGCCGTCGCCGGTGGTGAACACGCACTCGAGCTGGGTGTCCGCCGCCGCGACCAGCATCAGCGCGGTCGCCACCTCGTCCAGCGCCAGGATCAGGTCGGTGACCTCGTCGAGGGCGAACCCGCGCACCAGCAGCACGGTCTCGGCCAGCGAATGCACCAGGGTCAGCTGGTCGAGTTCGGCCGGAACCTGGAACCCGACGGTCTTGGACCGGGGCGCGGTGTCGCGATCGTCTGCCCGCACGCCACCTCCCTGATCCACCGCCGACCAACTGGTCGGAGGGTACCCGGGCCGCGCCGCGCCATTCGCGCGGCCGCCCAGCGATTTCCCGCCGCCTACCGTCGGCTCATTTCGGATCGTTGCCGGTCGACTCGGGCTGGTCCGGCGGCGGGTTCCCAGGGCGCTTCCGGTAGGCCAGGACCACCGCGACGACGGCGATCAGTGCCACGATCACGAGAAGTTCCATAGGCGGCGCATACCCCACCCGTCGACCTCCAACCGCCGTTTGCCCGGCCGTTGGCGCGGTAGTCCGACAGAGACGGTATCCACTCGACTGGAGGCGATCATGGGTCTTCCTGAACACCAGCAGCCGCCCCCGCCCGACGAGGACGCGGGAATCCCGTGCGAGCAGGCCGGACCAGCACCCGATCAGGAGGGCCCCGCACTACGCGGGCCGACCGGCGCGCCGATTCCCGGTGACGCGAGCATCCGCGCCCAGCAGGGTGGCGCGCTGACCACCGCCCAGGGTTTGCCCACCGCCGATACCGATCACGCGCTCAAGGCCGGTCCGCGCGGACCTGTGCTGCTGCAGGACATCCACCTGCGGGAGAAGATCACCCACTTCGATCACGAACGCATCCCCGAGCGGGTCGTGCACGCGCGCGGTGCGGGCGCCCACGGCGTGTTCGTCGCCAACGGCGCGGCCGCCGAGCTGACCCGCGCCGAGTTCCTCGCCGCCGACGCGCGGACACCGGTGTTCGTCCGGTTCTCCACGGTGCTCGGCTCCCGCGGTTCGGCCGACACCGTGCGCGACACCCGCGGTTTCGCGGTGAAGTTCTACACCGGCGAAGGCGTCTACGACCTGGTCGGCAACAACATCCCGGTGTTCTTCATCCAGGAGGCGATCAAGTTCCCCGACGTGATCCACGCGGGCAAACCGCAGCCGGATCGCGAGATCCCGCAGGCGCAATCCGCGCACGACACGTTCTGGGATTTCGTCACCCTGCACACCGAGGCGACCGCGCACACCTTCTGGAACATGTCCGACCGGGCGCTGCCGCGCTCGTGCGCATGTTCTACCGCAGCCTCACCAAGGGCGAGCAGCAGCGGCTGGCCGACGCCTTCGCGTTCGAACTCGGCAAGTGCACCTCCGAGACGGTGCGGCGACGTGCCCTGCAGATGCTGGTCAATGTCGACGACACGCTGGCCGCCTACGTGGGCGGACAACTCGGACTCGCCCCGCCCGCCCCGAACGCCGACCGCGTTGAACTCGAACCGAGCCCGGCGTTGTCGCAGCGCAAGGGCGGCTTCCCGGTCGACGGCCGCACCGTGGCCGTACTGGTGGACGACACAGCCACGGCCGACGCGGTAGCGGAGGTCACCGCCGCGCTCGAACAGGCCAAGGTGACACCGCTCGTCGTCGCTGCGCGCGGCGGGATCGTCGACGGTGTGGCGCGAACATTCGCCACGATGCGATCGATCGAATTCGACGGCGCCCTCCTGCTGGGTGGCGCACTGGATCCACGGGTGGACCTGCTGGTCGAGGAGATGTGGCGGCACGGCAAGGCGATCGCGGCGGTCGGAACGGCGGCATCGGTCTTGCAGCGCAACGGCATCGACCCCGACGCACCGGGAATCACCGTCTCCGACGCCGTGACAGCCACCAGTGCCTTGCTCACCGACCTGGGTGACCACCGGGCCTGGGCTCGCATCGAACCCGAGTCATGAGCGGGCTCAGACCGAGCTGTCCGGCTCTCGCCGCCGTTGATACAAGGGGCCGAGCAGCCAGACCCCCGTGAAGAGCAACGCGAAACAGATTCCCGCGGCGATCGCGGCGACAAGCCCTGCCACCGTGTCGAAGATCAGCACGGTGACTCCGGTCAGCGCGACCCCGAGCAGGATCATCCCGGCGAACGCGTAATGGTGGCCCGCCGCGACGAGGTCGGCCAGCTGATGCCTGCGGAACAGCAGCCGGTGCGTGGCGACCGGGGCGACCAGCAGCACCGTCGCCCCGACCGACGCGACGACGGTCACCAGGTAGACCACCCGCATCGACGTGTCCAGGATGGTGAATCGGGCCTGGAACGGCAGGGTCAGCAGGAAGCCGGTAAGCAGCTGCACGCCGGTCTGCACGACGCGCAGTTCCTGCAGCAGATCGGCCCAGTTCCGATCCAGCCGCTGGATCTCGGTCTCGCCGCGAGCCCGCTTGTCCCACTCCTCGTCGTCGCGTGCCGCGCTCATCGCCGGTTCCTTTCGCCCTATTCAGGGCATGCCCCGACGCGTCGTCGCGAAACGGTCAGCGGCAGGTCAGGCACCGGATCGAAGCACTGCAGAACGGCATGAATGTGCCCGACGCCAGCGATCCCCGGTTGCACGCGATTCGGGTAGTCGCCGGGAGCTGACCTGTTTGTGTCCCGCAGGCCCGGGTAGGCGGTCTGTGGGTCCCCAAGACGGCCCACCGGCCACCGGCGGTGGCCGAGAGATCTGTCTGAAAGGAATGCCATGGGTATCGCGGACAAGGCGAAGAACAAGGCCGAGGAGATGAAAGGCAAGGCCAAGGAAGCCACAGGCAAGGCCACCGACGACCGTGAGCTGGAGAACGAAGGCCGCGGCGACCAGGTGAAGGGCAACCTGAAGGACGCGGGGGAGAAGGTCAAGGACGCCTTCCGCGACTGACCAGCCGACTCGAGCGGGCCATCGGCCGACTACGGCCGGTGGCCCGCGGCCGTGCCGTCCTGCTCGTGGACGGTGAGCAGCAGATCGTGCGTCAGCCGGTGGAGTCGGGCAGCAGTTCCGCGATCAGCGCTTCGACCCGCCGCCGGATCTCGTCGCGGATGGGCCGGACCGCGTCGACACCCTTGCCCGCCGGGTCGTCCAGTTTCCAGTCGCGGAAATCGACGCCGGGGAAGTAGGGACAGGCGTCGCCGCACCCCATGGTGATCACGACGGTGGAGGTTTCGACGGTGTCAGGGGTGAGGATCTTCGGCGACTGGCCGGTGATATCGATCCCGACCTCGGCCATGGCCGCGACGGCGGCGGGGTTGAGCGCGTCGCAGGGGGCGCTGCCCGCCGAGCGCACTTCGACGGCGTCACCGGCGAGGTGGGCCAGAAAGCCGTGTGCCATCTGGGAACGGCCGGGGTTGTGCTCGCTGACGAACAG
>NZ_JBHXMY010000524.1:0-4124 GCF_042720195.1 Nocardia sp. NPDC058497
GCCTTTTTGTCCCCGGGGGCGCGCCGCGACTCGGTGTCGGCGGGGCCGGCGCGGGTGGCGGCTCTGATCTCGGCGACCTCGGTGAACTCGGTGTCGCCGAAACCGCGGGTGGCCAGCGCGGCGGTGCCGATACGCAGGCCGGAGGTGACCATCGGCGGGCGCGGGTCGAACGGGACGGCGTTGCGGTTGACGGTGATACCGACCTCGTGGAGGAGGTCTTCGGCCTGCTGGCCGTCGAGTTCGGAGTTACGCAGGTCGACCAACACCAGGTGCACGTCGGTGCCGCCGGTCAGGACCGAGACACCCTTGTCCTTGACATCGGCGCCGGTCAAACGTTCGGCCAGGATCCGGGCACCGGAGAGGGTGCGCTGCTGGCGGTCGGCGAACTCCTCGGTCGCGGCGATCTTGAACGCGGCGGCCTTGGCGGCGATGACGTGCATGAGCGGGCCGCCCTGCTGGCCGGGGAACACCGCCGAGTTGAGTTTCTTGGCGAATTCCTGCTTGGCCAGGATCAGACCGGAGCGGGGGCCGCCGAGGGTCTTGTGCACGGTGGAGGACACGACATCGGCGTACGGGACCGGGGAGGGGTGCAGGCCGGCGGCGACGAGACCGGCGAAGTGGGCCATGTCGACCCACAGGTAGGCGCCGACCTCGTCGGCGATCTCGCGGAAGCGCGCGAAGTCCTGGTGACGGGGGTAGGCCGACCAGCCGGCGACGATCACCTTCGGCTTGGCCTTGATCGCGATGTCGCGGACCTCGTCCATGTCGATGCGGTGGTCTTCTTTGGACACGCCGTAGGAGTGGACGTCGTAGAGCTTGCCCGAGAAGTTCAGGCGCATGCCGTGGGTGAGGTGACCGCCGTGGGCGAGGTCGAGACCGAGCAGGGTTTCGCCGGGGTTCATCAACGCCATCAGCACCGCGGCGTTGGCTTGGGCGCCGGAGTGGGGTTGGACGTTGGCGAACTCGGCGCCGAAGAGTTCCTTGGCGCGGTCGCGGGCCAGGGTTTCCACCACGTCGACGGCTTCGCAGCCACCGTAGTAGCGGCGGCCGGGGTAGCCCTCGGCGTATTTGTTGGTGAGCACGGAACCCTGCGCTTGCAGGACCGCGCGGGGCACGAAGTTCTCCGAGGCGATCATCTCGAGGGTGTCGCGTTCGCGGGCGAGCTCGCCCGCCATCGCGGCGGCCAACTCGGGATCGAGCTCACCGAGAGACTGGGTATTCACCGAAGCGGTCGTCTGCGTCACGACCTTCAGTCTATGGGCCGCGCGCGGACGCCCGAGCACGGGGATAGCGCAACCCCGGCGCGGCCGCCACCCGGGAGACGCAGCTCACAGGCTTGCGGCCGCGCCGCGGACCGCTCGAACAGGCCGGGAAGTCGTAACAGCGTCCGGCGCGGTGACCGATGACACAGTCATGAACTCACTGCCCGTCACCCCGGCCATCGCCCCGTCCAACCCCATCGAAGCGCTCCTGCTGATGCTGTCGCAGCTGATGTGCTCGCTCTCCGCCGGAGAAGGGTGCGCGATCATCGCGTGATCCCTAGCCCGCCGAGGCGGGTGCCATCCGCCGGATCGCGCCCGGCGTGAGCGGCTCGTCGAGCAGGCGCCCGAACCGCTCGACCCGATCCTGCGCGTCGACGGCGTTGTCGAGCCAGCCGCCGAGCAGCCGATAGCCCTCCACGTAGGTGCTGATGTAGGCCCGCCACAGCGGCGAGGACAGGAAACGCAGCGACTGGCGCGCCCGCTCCGGCGTGGCCAGGCTCCAGCGTTGCAGGAACGCCGCCACCTCGTCGTCGCTGCGGTGCTGATCGTGCAGCAGCAGTGCCGCGTCCTGCCGCACGCCCAGCAGTTTCGCCGACGCGGTCGAGAAACGTTCGGCCCGCTCACCGTCGAAACGCAGGCCGAGATCGGCGTAGATCTCCTGCGCCCACGCACCCCAGCCCGGCCCGATGATCGACTGCAGGGCCAGGTCGGCCAGGCCTTCGGCCATCAGGCACTGCGGGGTGTTGACCAGGAACAGCGTCTGCTCGTCCTCGCCCGCGGCGACCAGCCCGGCCTCCTTGCGGCAGTGCTCGGTGTGATGCCCGGGGTAGGACTCGTGCGCGATCAGCGCGGGCAGGTGCGCCATGTGCTGCTTGAGGTCGGAGTTGATCGCGACCGTGGAGCGGAAGTTCCCCAGGTAGTAGTTGAATCCGGACCACGGCTTGTCGCCGACCACCTCGTAGGTGACGGTCTCGTGGTCGGGCAGCGGATAGCGATCGCGGACCCGCTCGCGCAGCGCGCTGGAGAACGCCTCGACGCACACGGCGAGCCGCTCCGGCGGGATCTCGTCGCCGCGCCGGTACGCGGCGGCGCGCTCGGCCAGCGGACCGTCGCCGCCGAGCACCTCGTCCATCAGGCGGTGGGCTTCGCGGTAGTCGTCGGGGTCGCCGGGGGCGATGTCGACGTCGAAATAGGCGCGGACCTCGTCGACGAATCCGATCTCCTCGCCGGCGAACTTGCGGGCGGAGCACTCCATCGCCACCAGGTGCGCGTCGAGGAATTCGGTGCGCCGCGCCGACAGGCCCGCATCGGCCAGGCCGGCGCGCAGGTCGACGGCCCGCTTCACCAGCTCGGCCGGATCGGGGACGGGCGCGTTCTCGACGTCGCGACGCAACTGCGGGTCGCCGGTGTAGGCGTCGACGAAGCCTTCTTCGAGCCGGTCGAAAGCCAGTCCGAGCCGCAGGTATTCAGTGACAAGTAGATGTGACCCCATAGTGCCCGACCTTACGGGGTGAATCGGAAAAGCGGGTCCTACCTCGGGATTGTCGTTCGTTACCGGCCAGTAGCCAAACCCCCCGTTGCGCGTGGTCGACCGAGACGGAGCACAATCGCGGCATGCGGTCAGAGTTATCCCGGATCTCACTGGACGGGCAGCCCAGCTGTGCGTGCGCGCCCGAACGGAGCGTCGGGTAGGTGGCACGGATAAGCGAGCCGAGCCCGTATGTGGAGTTCGACCGGAAGCAGTGGCGCACCCTGCGCAAGTCGACTCCGCTGGTCCTGACCGAGGAGGAACTGACCGGCCTGCGTGGTCTCGGCGAGCAGATCGATCTCGAGGAAGTCGCCGAGGTCTACCTGCCGCTCGCCCGTCTGATCCATCTCCAGGTGGCCGCGCGCCAGCGGCTGTTCGCCGCCACCGCGACCTTCCTCGGCGAGAAGCATCCGGACAAGCAGGTGCCGTTCGTGATCGGCGTCGCGGGCAGTGTCGCGGTCGGCAAGTCGACGACCGCGCGCGTACTGCAGGCGCTGCTGGCCCGCTGGGACCACCATCCGCGGGTCGACCTGGTGACCACCGACGGATTCCTCTATCCCACCGCCGAACTCACCCGCCGCGGCATCATGCACCGCAAGGGTTTCCCGGAGAGCTACGACCGCCGCAAGCTGCTGCGCTTCGTCACCGAGGTGAAGTCGGGCGCCGAAGAGGCGTGCGCGCCGGTGTATTCGCACGTCTCCTACGACATCGTGCCCGATGAGGCGCACTGCGTTCGTCAGCCCGACATTCTCATCGTCGAGGGGCTGAACGTGCTGCAGACCGGTCCGCGGCTGATGGTCTCGGACCTGTTCGACTTCTCCATCTATGTCGACGCCAGGATCGAGGACATCGAGAACTGGTACGTGCAGCGCTTTCTCGCATTGCGCAAGACCGGCTTCGCCGACCCCGACGCGCACTTCCACCACTACGCCGGATTCAGTGACGAGCAGGCCACCGCGGCCGCGCGCGACATCTGGAACTCGACGAACCGGCCCAATCTGGTGGAGAACATCCTGCCGACCCGCCCGCGCGCAACGCTGGTGCTGCGCAAGGACTCCGACCACACGATCAACCGGTTGCGGCTGCGCAAGCTCTGATCAGTGGGGTGTGCGCACTTCGATCACGTTGTGCAACACCGGTTTACCGTCGACGTACAGATCGCCGGTGATGGTGCCGAACGGCGCGGCCTGGCCGGTGTGGCGCAGCTCGAGCGCGATCGGTGCGGTCACCACGCGCAGCACCGGGTCGGTGCCGGCCTGTGTCCAGCCGTCGCGGTAGCGCCACACCGTCGACGAGACGAGCGTCTGTGGTTCGGCGCGATCCCAGAGCAAACG
>NZ_JBHXMY010000525.1:0-4121 GCF_042720195.1 Nocardia sp. NPDC058497
TTGCCGTCGCCCGGCTTGCCCGGGTCCGGCTTACCCGGGTCCGGCTTACCCGGGTCCGGCTTACCCGGGTCCGGCTTACCCGGGTCCGGCTTACCCGGGTCCGGCTTACCCGGCGCCGGCTGCGGCGCGGGCACCGGGACGGGCTTCGGAACCGGCGCTGGAGCCGTGATCACCGCGCGAATGAACTCGAGCCGTTGCAGATCCTGAGGGAAAATACTGAATCGTCCGATGTCGTTCTGCCCGAACAGATCACAGTTCGAAGGCATGCTGTCCCGGAACGATGTTCCGTTCACCAGAGTGACATTGAGTGACGCCACGCCATTCTGGACGAACTTGTCGTCGGAGCTGAGAACATCGATGCTCTGCACCTTTTCGAGCAGCAGCTCCTGGCCGCTGACCAACGGTATCGATACGCCTGCAATGCTGCAGTACCGAACGGAGTCGGGCTGGACTGACGTTGTTGCGCCGTTGCGATTGATGAATTTTGCGGCGGCACCGGTCGAGGGTTGGATCGGCTGGGCGAATGCGTTGCCGATGCCGGACGCAGTAAGGACCGCGGCGATACCGGTGGCACAGACCACGCGGCGAATTGTCTTGATTCTGAACTTGGTCATGGGGGGTTCCTTTCTTCGATGCCTCTATCGGCATGTCGAAAAAGGTCCCAAGCTCCGCTAATCGACCCCTTACCGCTGACCAACGAGTTTGTGCAGTCGAGGCGACACGTCCGGAAGTCCAGCCGCCGCGAGCCACGCCGCCCGGAGTAACCTCCGATACACCGCCGGGCGAAGCTCAGCGGGGCGAACCTCACCGACGCGGATCTCAGCGGCGCGAACCTCAAACGGTGACCTTGGTCACTCATCCGGTTTCCTGACCAGCCCCGAGCTCGATCAGCCTGTTCATGGCGGCCTCCGCCTCGCCGGGGACCGAAGGCTCCAACATCCGAGCAGCTGCGCTGCTGTCATAGCAGAATTTGCACCCGGCAACTGCGGGCGGAGGTGGCGGTCTCGAACTGCGCCCGTGCCGTGAGCTTCTCGGCCTGGCCGGATCTCCTCCCAGCGGGACAGGATCGACATATCGCCTGACGCCGGCCTGGTCATGCCGGAGCCCAGCCGCCGATCAGCCGTCGCCGCTGCGGCGAGCCGAGGGCTCACCAGGTATCTGACAAGTGGTATTGTCAGATACCTAGCTATTCGGATGCGCGGGAGACCGCGCCGGCGACCGGAGGAACGATGACATCCGCACGCAACCCGAGCGCCGGACGCCGCTACTCCGGCTTGGCCGCCGAGGAGCGCACTCGGGTCCGCCGCGAAGCGCTGCTGGAAGCCGCGCTCGACCTGTTCGGCACAGCCGGGTTCGCGGCGACCTCGGTCAAGCAGATCTGTGGCGCGGCCGCGCTGACCGAACGATACTTCTATGAGTCGTTTCGTGACCGCCAGGCATCGTTGGCTCAGGTCTACACGATGCTCGTTGACGAGTTGCGTGATGCTACCGAGACTGCGATAGCGGCGGCAGGCAGCGAAACGGCGGTGGTCGTGCGCGAGGGCTTGGCTGCGTTCATCGGATACCTGACCGAGGACCCGCGTCGCGCACGCGTCATCCTCATCGAGGTGGTCGGCGTCTCGCCCGAGCTCGAGGAATTGCGGCACGGAGTGCTGCGGGCGTTCGGTGAAGTGATCGGCTCGGTGTGGTCGACGGAGTCCGGTATCGATCCCGATGACGAGCGGACCCGGTTGACCGCGATCGCGCTGTCCGGAGCCGTGAACAACCTGCTCGTTGACTGGATGATGACTGGTCAGCGGCAGTCGGTGGAAGTTCTGGTCGAGGTGTGCGCGACGCTTTTCCTCGCCGCGGCCGGTGCCCTCGGTCGCGCGGAGTAGCCGCCGGTTTTTTGCCATGGAGCATTGCCTTGCCCGCTGCGATTATGCGAGACTGGATCACATCAGACATGAATGCATGTCAAATGTTGACCCTAGTAAGGAGGGCTTGTGGGCTCGACGAAGAGATTCGATGGTCGCGTGATCGCGGTGACCGGTGCGGCCAGGGGTATCGGTCTGGCGATCGCCAGGCAACTTGCCGAGGCGGGTGCGCGTGTCGCCATCGGCGACCTGGACGCCGGTCAGGCGGCAGCGGCGGCAGCGACCCTGCCGGGTACCGCCGCCGGATTCGCGCTCGACGTCACCGTCGAGTCCTCGTTCACCAGCTTCCTCGACGCGGTCGAGGCGAAGTGGGGACCGGTCGATGTGCTGGTCAACAACGCGGGCGTGATGTGGGTCGGCCGGTTCGACGAGGAGACCGAGCAGGCCACCCGCCGCCAGCTCGAGGTCAACCTGCACGGCGTCATCCGCGGTGTTCGCCTCGCCGCGCCGCGGATGCGCACCCGCGGCCGCGGCCACATCGTGACCGTCGCCTCCGCCGCCTCCAAGCTCGCCCCTCCCGGGGAGGCGACGTACGCGGCCACCAAGCACGGTGTCTTCGGATACCTGAGCGCGGTGCGTGAGGAGCTGCGCGGCAGCGGTGTCAAGCTGTCGGTCGTGATGCCGACCGTCGTGGATACCCCGCTCGCGGCAGGCACCTCGACGGGGTCGGTCGACATGCTGACCCCGGAGGATGTGGCATCGGCAGTGGTCGGCGCGATCGCCAAGCCCCGATTCGAGGTCACCGTTCCGGGTTACGTCGGGCCTCTCGCTCGCGCGGTGTCGGTACTGCCCGATGCGCTGCGTGTGCTGGTGTACCGGCAGATGGTGCCGAACCAGGTCGTCGAGGCGAACCAGGATTCGCGCGCGAGCTACGAAAAAGACGCGCTCACCACCAACAACAACAACAACTCAGGAGCCACCTCGTGACCACCGAAGCCAACGGTCGCCGGCCGGTCGATCAGTCCACCGAGCTGGTGCGCCCGATTCCCGAATTCGACGGCGTGCACGACATCTGGCCGCGCGGCAAGCGGCTGGAAGCGGTGCGTGACGCGGCGACCCGCTACCGCGAGCGTTTCCTGGCACAGGGCCAGGTCAAGGCGATCAAGAGCTTCGACATCGCCGCCGCGCCCTACCCCGCGCGCTTCGCCTTCCAGGGGTACTCGGTGAACATCAACCCGATGATCACGATCATCAACCGGATGTTCGTCATCCAGTTCGAAGGCTTCGACGGCAAGCTCAAGACCCTGGTCTGGGAGCCCACCGTCGCCGCGGGTTCCGCGGAGGCGCCGTTCTACCACTCGCTCCAGGAGTTCTCGCAGAAGCTCAAGGCCGAGAAGCTCTTCGTCAAGTACTACAACGATCCCGACACGGTGCTGCCCCGGCTCGGACTGCGCAACGAGGACGTCGACTACATCAGTTTCGACCACCTCCATGTCCAGGACGTCCGGATGATCATGGGCAGCGACGAGGTCATCGAAGGCGAGACCGAGCCCCGCGAGCCACTGTTCCCGAACGCGAAGCTGCTGGTACACCGCAGGGAGCTGGGCACGTTCGAGTCCATGCACCCGATGCAGTGGGCCTGGTACGTGGACGGCGGCATGAACGGGGTGCCGCAGGATCGGCTCGAGATCTTCGACGGCGATGTCGAACTCGGTGTCGGTGTCAGCCTCCTGTGGACGCCGGGGCACACCGACGGCAACCACTCCCTGGTGGTCAACACACCCGACGGCGTGTGGGTCTCCTCGGAGAACGGCATGGCCGCCGACAGCTGGCAGCCCGAGTTGTCGAAGATCCCGGGTGTCAAGCAGCAGGCCTCGTTCTACGGCCGCGAGGTCGTGCTCAACGGCAACACCCTCGAGGACTCGCTCGACCAGTACGACTCGATGGTCAAGGAGAAGACGATGGCGTCGCGGTCCCCGCGTGACTCGCGGTGGCTGCAGATCATCCCGTCCTCGGAGTGCGCGCCGTGGAAGCGGCAGTGGCCGGTGGTGCCGACCCACAGCCACGGCGGACTCGACTACGGCACAATCGTCGTCCCCGAGCGCGCGTCGCGCTGAGTGGTGACCTAGATCCGCCGCGTGGCTGATACTTTCGCGGGCGGCGAAAACAAACGGGGGGGGGGGGGGGGGGGGGTTTTATAGGGGGGGTGGAGTGGGGATTTATAAAAAGGAGCAGAGGAGGGCAGAAGAGGGTGTGGTATAGGGG
>NZ_JBHXMY010000526.1:0-4118 GCF_042720195.1 Nocardia sp. NPDC058497
CCCACACACTCTTTTTTTGGTGTTTGTGTGTGTTTTTTTTTTTATTATCCCCTTGGGTTTTCTCCCCACCCCCGGGGGGGTTTTTTATATTCCCCCCCCCCAAACACCCCCTGTTTGGGGGCCCCCGGACGTTTTACTACGCTGCGGTACTGCTTCGCGCGCCTATTACCCTGCGCAGGAACTCGGCGGTCAACCCCACCGCCTGGAGGCTCTCGGGGAGCAAACCGTCCAGTACCGGGAACGCGTGGACCTGTTGCTGCCACACATGGGCCTCGACATCGCGTCCGCCGTCGCCGAGGACCTGGGCGAATTCCAGGATGTCGGCCTCGAACATCTCCTTGGCCGCGACGGTCAGGAACGTCGGCGGGAATACCGCGGGGTCGATCTGCAGCAGCGACCGCGCGCCGCGAAGGTCCACAGGACCGCGCGTCCATTTCTGCTTGGCCCGCGTATACGCGGAAACCGGCATCAGGGCGTCACGGCCGATGACAGCGTGGTCCCGCAGATCGACGTCGAGGTTCACATGCGCCGAGTAGCCGATGTAGGCCGCGGGCATGGCGATGCCGTCGGTCGCGGCGAGCTCGCAGATCTTGGCGGCGAGGAAGGCCCCCGACGAGTCTCCGGCGACGATCACCCTGCCCGGGTCCGGGCAGATCTCCAGTAATCGGCGATACGCCGCGTAGGCGTCGTGCACCGCGGTGCCGACCCCCGCGAACGGCAGTTGCCGGTAGATCACCGAGTACACGGGTACCGCCAGGAGCTGTGCCAGCCTGCTAGTGACCCTGCGGTGGGTTCCCGCCCCACAGAACGTGAATCCGCCGCCGTGCAGATAGAGCACGGTGGCCCCGGCCAACGCGTCGTCAGCGTCCCGCTGCGGCACGTACCGTTCGATGGGTACGGAACCAAGCTCGGTGACCGATTGCACGACCGTAGCCGGTGCGGGCACCAGTCCGAAGGCGCCGTCGAGCAGGGTCAGCGCGCGGATCCCGGTGTCGCTCAGCGGCCACACCCGGTAGATGGGCTTGGCGATCAGGCGCGCCAGCACGTAGTTGACGCGCGAACGCACGCTGGCCTCAGGATGCGAGATCAGCGCGGTACTCGCCACTGTTGTCCGCGGCGCCGATGCGGCGGTATCTGTGCCCACTGTAGGTCCCCTTGTGTTCGACAGTCGCTCTCGATTTGACATGTTGAGATGTCAGATAGCGGGTTCCTGATTATTGCACAGAACGACCTGCAGGCGATCAGCCGCAGGTGGCGCCGGTCACGGCGCGCACCCGATCGGCCGACCAGCGCCTCAGCGAACGCCGGGGAAGTACGGACTCACCGGGAAGCACGGAACCGGGGTCGCCGTGTCGGGTGAGAGTGCGTTGAGAACGAACAGCCACACTCGTTCGCTGTACATGGTGGCCAGATGCTCGGACTGGTCGACCGGGCAGCCGTCCTGGAGGGTGATATTGGTGACGTTCTCACCGGAAAGGTACTGCTGCTCGTAAGGGGTGACGATCTGGTCGTACTTGGTGACCAGGGTGGTGTAGGTGACCCCCGGTCGCGTGTCGCCGTTGCCGTAGACCTCGCGCGAAAGGTCGTCGCCGATCGCCTGCTGGGTCAATGCCGGTGCGATGTCGCCGAGACCGTCGTAGATCCACCACCCCACCGGCGGGATGAAGCTGCGCAGGTACGCGATGGTGCTCAGCGTGGTGCCGTGATTGCTGGGTGAGATGCCGACCATCTTGTCCACCTTGGCCGCACCGCCGAGCACATTGAGGTAGTACAGCGCCATGATGCCGCCGCCCTGGGAGTGGCCGACGATATCCACCTTCTCGGCACCCGTTGCGGCGAGCACACGGTCGACCATGGCGGCCAGCTCGCGCCCGGACGCGCGGATGTCACCGAGGGCCTGCAACGGGATCTGCCCGGGCAGCCACGCCATGTTGCCGTAGTTGAACGTGAACACGCAGTAGCCATTGTTCTTCAGATACGGCGCACCGGCCTGCCAGGCGATCGCCTGCGTGGTCGAAGTGGAGTTCGACAGCACCACCGGATTCGGGTGCTCGGCACTGGGTTTGCAGTTCCAGTCGTTGGCGCCGGGCGGCGCCTGCGCGGGAAACAGGCCGGCGGGGAGGATGCCCGCACCCAGGTCGAAGGGTACCGGCAATGGGCCGGTCGCCGGTTCGGGTGGCTGCGCCGATCCTGATCCCGCGGTCACGGTCAGTGCGATCACCGCCCCGGCCATTGCGGCAGCGAATCTGAACCGATTGGGCACGCTTCCCCCCATGCTTTTCGAACCTTTCAAACCTTCAACATAGTGAATGTTATCCAGGTAACACGAGTTTCAGATCAGCGACCATTGTGATTTCTCACAACGGCCACCCTGTCAACTTGACCAGTCCTTACGGGCCGAGAACGCCGAAATGAAGGCCGTCGAATAGGAGTGAACACATTCCAGCCATGGGGCCGAAGGGGCGTTGGCGGATCGTGTCATCGACGTTCCGGCGAGCGGTCGGGCCTCCGGACCTATAGCGCATCAACGGCTGTTCCGCAACGCTTCGGCGGCCGGTTTCGGGTGTACAGGGTCGGCTTCTCGGAGGAGTTGCAGCGCGTCACCGCGGACGAGACTCGGTCGCAGTACTGAGCAAAGGAGTATCCGTGACATCGAATCGTGTGCCCGCCGCAGCAGCGGCCTTCCCATCGGCCCAGGTATGTGGCCGGATCGACAGGATCGGACAATGGTGAATCTGTCGCGGCGCCAGGGGAAATGGCTTGCCGGACTCGTTGTCGTCGGTGTCGCCGTCGGGGCGGGCACCGGCGGGGCAGTGGTAACGCGGGTTGTGGACGATCGCGCGGCGCGGAGCCGATCCGACCCTGCGCCCGCGGACCCCAACGTGGCGATCGCGTGCGAAGACCGGCGGCCGTCGAAGGTCGACCCGGGCAGCTACGGGATGCAGAACGACGGGTCCTTCCTGCACCCATCGCTCACCTATGTGAACGAATCGGAGCAGCACCCGTTCCCCGGCGGTGGCGAAGACCTGTTCCCCGCGACCGGCGGGTATGACCCGAACTCGTACAAGAGTGACAACGTGACCATCGAGGCGCACTATCCCGGCAAACAGTTCACCCCGGATCCGTTCCATTCGTGGCAGAACATCGTGGACTTCGACGGCCGGCGCTACATGTTCCAGTACGACCGCAGCGAAGCCCGCGTCTACGACATCACCGATGTCGGGAACGTGCGGGTCGTCGAGTCGCTGACCCGCGACGACGTGGCAACGGCAGAGGGGAACAACGAGGCCGTCGCCGGCAATGATTGGGCCGCCCATGACTTCTGGGGAGCCTCCACCATCCAGTGGAGCGAGAAGTATGACGGCTACATCATGGTCCAGAGCTTCGAGATGCGGCGTCAGGTTCCGTTCTGGATGGGCGACGCGCCGCAGGAGAGCAAGTACGCCGCGCCGGAAGGTGTGGCCGCTGCTCGCGCGGACACCCAGCTCAAAGGCTTCAAGGTCTACAAGCTGAACGGCCCCCGGAAGAAGGACTGGGAGTTGCTGGCGAAGGTCAGCACCGACGACACTCAGCAGAATCCGCTCGACCCGGATTTCAGCAAGCCGCAGCAGGGGTCGGGATCTCTCGACGTCCCGCACTGGGACGGCGGTCGCTACATGTTCGTCTCCACCGCGCCCAACGACGACTGGTCGATGCAGGAGTATCCGACCTACCTCTACGCCAACGGATTCCAGGTGTGGGACATGGCCGATCCGGCCGCACCCGTGCTGCTCGACACCTGGCATCGCGAGGGCATGGTCCGCGGTGAGGAGGATGCCTACCGATCCAATCCGCGCTGCGGCAACCGGACATCATGGATGGGTTCGCGCAACCCGCTCTACATTCCCACGCCGATCGAGGAGGGCGGCAAGTACGGATTCGCGGCGATGGGCGGATTCGGCATGTCGATCATCGACATCTCCGATCCGACGAACCTGCGCGAGGTCGGCCATCTCGATGTCCCGCCGTCGGTGTCGGGTACCGAGGCCGACAACATCGATGTCTCCCAGTTCGAGAAGACCGGCATGGTGTATCTGAGTGGTTACCCGCTGTCGGAGGACTGCTACGAACCGTACAAG
>NZ_JBHXMY010000527.1:0-4114 GCF_042720195.1 Nocardia sp. NPDC058497
GCCGCGCCCGCGCGCCCCCCCCCCGCCCGCCGGGCGCCGCGCGCGGGCGCGCGCGCGCGGGGGCCCCCGGGAACTCGTCGACGTCCGTTCCCTCAGAGCGCGGTCAGCATCTCCGCGGCCAGTTTCGCCGAGGACGCGGGGTTCTGGCCGGTGTAGAGGTTGCGGTCGACCTCGATGTGCGGCGCCCACGGCTCGCCCTCGCGGTAGTCGACGCCCAGGGCGACGAGGCGGTCCTGCAGCAGCCACTTCGCCTTGTCGGCGAAACCGGCCTGGGTTTCCTCGGCATCGCTGAACGCGGCGACGCGGTACCCGGCGAAGGGGGAGTTGCCCGCGGCGTCGGCGGTGGCGAGCAGGGCGGCGGGGGCGTGGCAGACGACGCCGAGCGGCTTGCCGGAGGCGAGGGCGTCGGTGAGGAGCCGGCCGGAGACGGGGTCGACGGCGAGGTCTTCCATCGGGCCGTGGCCGCCGGGGTAGAAGACGGCGTCGTAGTCGGCGAGGTCGACGTCGGTGAGTGCGATCGGCTGCCGCAACGGGGTGGCACCGGACAAGACATCGGCGACGGCGGCCGCACCTTCGGCGCCGCCGTTCACCTCGGCGGCCAGGCTCGCCTGGTCGACCGTCGGGACCACGCCGCCAGGGGTCGCCACCGTGACGAGGTGGCCCGCGCCGGTGAACGCCTCGTAGGGCGCGGTGAATTCCTCGGCCCAGTACCCGGTGGGGTGCTCGGTGCCGTCCGCCAGGGTCCAGTGGTCGGCGCCGGTGAGGACGAACAGGATGTGTGCCATCGGATTCCTTCTCCATTTCAACGGGTTCAGCGACCGGTCGTAGCTCCCACGCTAGGGACAGTGGCATTTCCTGGCCAATAGACTCGCCGATATGAGACATAGGCCAGCCGATGGCTCGATGGATCTGGTGCAGCTCCGGACGTTCCTCGCGGTCTATCGAACCGGATCGCTCACCGCGGGCGCCGCGCAGGTTGGGCTGTCCCAGCCGACCGTGACCACGCAGATCCAGGCGCTCGAACGGCACCTGGGCAGGCCGCTGTTCGAGCGACTGCCCCGCGGGGTGACGCCGACGGCCGCCGGTCACGAGCTGGCGGCCCGGGTGAGCACCCCGCTCGACGCGCTGGAGTCGGTCGTCGGCGGCGCCGGCGCCCGCCCACCCCCCCCCCCCCCACCCCCCGGGGTGACACCACGTTGCGGGCAACGGTGACCGGCACCGGACCGACAGTTCTCTTGCTCCACGCGGGCGGAGAGCACCGCGGCGTCTGGGCACCGACCGCCGCGCGGCTTGCCGCATGTGGGCTACGGACGGTGGCCTTCGATCTGCGCGGTCACGGGGAGAGCACCGGGCGAGCGACAACCCTTCGGGCGCTCGCCGACGATGTGATCGAGATGGTGCGGCGCGAGCCGACGCCGATCGTCGTGGTGGGAGCCTCCGCCGGCGGGTACGCCGCCCTCGCTGCTCTCGCCGAACCGACGGTCGCGCGCCGTGTTGCCGGCCTGGTGCTCGTGGATGCCGTTCCGAATTCCGAGCCGGACCGGGTGCGCTCCTGGCTCAGTGATCGGGGCCTGCGCGACCAGCATGCCGATCTCGTGGCGGACATTCTCGCCTCGGGTCCCGAATTGCACACGACCGCTGCGGCATTGAACCTGCCGATCCTGCTGGTGCGCGCCGGACGGTCGCCGATCGACGACGCCGACTTCGACCGGTTCCGCGCGGCCAACCCGCGCATCACCCTCACTGTCGTACCCGATGTCGGCCATCTCGTGGCCCGAGGAGCGCCGGCCGAACTAGCGCGCATTGTGTCGGCCCACGTGGACACATGGCTGGCCGGCGACCAGATAGTGCACCGCGCGTTCGATCTGCAACGCGCTCTCGGGACCGAAAGCATCGAACATCCGGGTGGAACCCTGCACGCTCACCTTCGTCGGATGCACGCGCTCACCGTCGAGTGGAACGCCTCACCACGCACACAGCTGGCCGCGATCTGCCACGCGTCCTACGGCACCGACGGTTTCGCCCATGCCCTCCTGCCCACCGCCGACCGGCGGCGCCTCCACAACGTCATCGGGCACGACGCGGAGGCGCTGGTGTATCTCTACGGCGCGTGCGATCGCGAGCGGACCTACCGGGAGCTCGGGCGGCAACCTTTGCCCGTGATCGACCGGTTCACCGGCAGATCGATGGTGATCCAGGGAGCCGATCTGTACGACTTCGCGGTGTTGACGATCGCGAACGAACTCGACGTCGCCCGCCACGCGAGGTTGCCGGCATCCACTCGTGAGGGAATCAAAGGTCTTGTTGCCGCGCTGGCGAGCTACACGCCCGACGAGGCGGCGCGTGCCCTTGCCGACGAAGCGCTCGCTTGAGCGGCGCAGTGGGCGGCAGTGCTCGCATCGAATGACACGATCATCAAGGCGCAGTGTGGTTCTCGCGACTTGTCGGGCATAACCAGCCGGTCAGCAAACGCTGTCCGGCGATATCTGTGGGCGCAGAGGGGATCGAACCCCCGACCGCTGGTGTGTAAAACCAGTGCTCTACCGCTGAGCTATACGCCCGGGCACCGCCGGTGGGAACCGGCGGTGACGGTTTATGAATCTAGCGCGGTGAGCGCTTTCTCCCAAGCCGCCTGGTCACGGGCCTCTCCGGGCCCGTTCATCTCGGCGAAAGTGATGTGACCGGACTTGTCGACGACGAAGGTGCCGCGGTTGGGGTAACCGGACTTCTCGTTGAAGACGTCGTAGGCCTGGGTGACGGCGCCGTGCGGCCAGAAGTCGGACAGCAGGGGGAACAGGTAGCCCTGTTCCGCTGCCCAGATCTTGTGGGTGGGCGGTGGACCGACGGAGATCGCGAGGATCTCGGCGGCGTCGTTCTGGAACTTGGGCAACTCGTCGCGAACCTTGCACAGCTCGCCCTGGCAGATGCCGGTGAAGGCGAGCGGATAGAACACCAGCAGGACGTTCTTCTTGCCGCGGTAATCCGACAGCGAGACCGGCTGGTTGTTCTGGTCCTTGAGCGTGAAGTCCGGCGCGAGAGTGCCAACCTCTAGCGGCATAGGGCGAATCCTCCGTCGTGTCGGGTCTCAGCCGAGCGTTCTCGTCCGGCTGAGACCTTAGCGAACAGCGGACTCAACGCTGTTTGGATGGTGCCTTCGGCTGGACCAGGCGCGAGCCCGTCCAGCTGCCGAGGCTGATGGTGGATGTCTGGGTCAGGCCGGCCGTGGGCGCGGCTTCGGCGATCTCGCTCGGATCGACATGGCCCGATTGACCGGTCTTGGGGGTGAGGACCCAGATGAAGCCTTCGTCGGACAGCGGGCCGATGGCATCCATCAGCTCGTCGGCCAAGTCGCCGTCACCTTCTCGCCACCACAACAGCACGGCGTCCACGACCTCGTCGGAGTCCACGTCGACCATCTCGCCGCCGCTGACCTCCTCGATCTCGGCGCGCAATGCGTCGTCGGTGTCCTCGTCCCAGCCCAATTCCTGAACGACCAAGCCGTGAGAAATGCCAAGCTTCTGAGCGTAGTTCTGCGCGTCCGCCGCGGCGACCACGGTGGTGTCCTCCCTAAACTGCCGACAATAGATAGGTGCAAGCGAACATGGTTATCGGCCGCAGCGCAAGCCGATCGGATGAATTGGGACCGTATGCCGCGTGTCGGCGGGGCGAATTCAGCGGCTCGGGCAGGCGTCGTGGACCGCGGTGCGGGCCTGGTTGATCGTGCGGCTGGCGTCGTTGAGCTTGGTCACCTGCGAGCTGTAGGTCATCTTCCTGGTCTCGGCGGACAGCTCGCGGGCGGCGAGGACGTAGGCGGTGAACTTCTCCGCGAGATCGGCGGGTAGCGCGCCCGCCGCGGTGGTGACGCCGGTCTCGACCTCGAGCGCCGCGTCGTCGAGGGTGGCGGCGGCGGCCTCGCGCTTGGCGGCGTAGTCGGGGGCGTTGCTGTCGTGCGCGGTGACGAACTCGTTGAAGGCGGTCACGCCAGCGCCGGTGGTGGTGGGGAACTGGGTGCAGTTGTCGCTGATCGCCCTGGCCTGCGCGGCGGCGGCCTTGGACGCCGCGGGGGGCCCCCCGGGCGCGGGCCCCCCCGGCGGGGTACCCGTATCGATAAAAA
>NZ_JBHXMY010000528.1:0-4098 GCF_042720195.1 Nocardia sp. NPDC058497
CCACAGTTGCTCAGTGGCCGACGGGGCCAGCCGTTCGGTCACCGTCGGCATCGCCAGGTATAACACCGAGATGTCCATCGATACCGGTAGGACCGGCAGGATCAGCACTGCCACGCCCAGCCATGCCCGGCGTGGCGGCGCGGTCTCGCGGGTATCGGTACGAGTCATCACCTGTCCTCCGCTTCGTGCGAACCACGTACGCCGCCGACGGCAGCGTGGAGGCGCCCTGCGTCGATTGAGGCGCTGAGCTGGGGGACGAGGGACGTAGGTGAAGCCGCCCAAGCCCGTCGAGCCGACGGTCTGCAGTGTCGTCGCGCCAAGGCGCGATTCGCCGGCGAGGAGGTCGATCAGTTCGCGGCTCGCCTGGACGGTCGCGGGTCGCAGAGATGGCCGTGGCGGACCACGTTGTCGATGATGAGCACCGAACCGGGAGGAGGCGGCTGCAGCGCCCGCTGCGCGGTACCGGCCTCTGGCCAGGAATCGAGGGTGGCGTCGCTATTCCAGCTGCGGGCACCCATTGGGGTGGATCGAGCGAGCAGACCGTGCATTAGCTGTTCCTTTGCTAAGGGCACCCCTTCGATATGCCCATTGGCCGCGAACCCATAGACAACCCGGATAACGAAACCGCCACGAAAGATGAAAGACCCTCGTCCCTGCCGGCGGACACTGCAGATTGGCCCGCTATGCCAGCACGTACGCTTCCACGGCTGGCGGTTGGGACGTCGTGGAGAAGTCAGCCGCCCAATGCGGCCGGGCGGTCGCCCCAGGGCAGCATCCAGACGGCCGTAACCCGCAGCAGGACGTCGATCCTGGGTCAGGAGTCAACCGAAGCCGGGGCATTCCCCGCCGACGCCCGGCTACGCCCTGGCAAGCTGCCGAGACGCGATTCTGCGCTGTGCGCCTTGCGGCGGTGGATCCACATCAGATCGCTCTGCGAGTAGACGATGGTTGCTACGGCGACGATGAGGTAGAGCAGTGGCGCGTAGCCGCAGAGCAATATCCGCATGAGTTCGTTGTTTCCCACGGCTATGTCGGTGCGCGAGTAGTCCATGTCGGGGGTGATGTGCAAGTGTCGCGTCCGGAAGTAGGTCCAGACCCCCTCCCACATCAATACCAGGCAGGCGACCACGGCTGTCGCGGATATTATCGCGCCACTTCGTGGTTCGCCGATCGCCTGGTGGAGCAGCAGAATGAGTAGCGGCACGAACCACACCCATTGGTGTCCCCAGGTCAGGGGTGAGACGACGCAGCCGGCCATCCCGAGGATGATCACCGGCAACAGCAGCCAGCCCCGCCGATGCGCCAGGACCGCGGCCAGGAGGCCGACGATTCCGGCGAGCCCGGCGCAGATCAGCCACGCCAATGTCGGGACCGATGCGGGCGAGTACAGGTTGGCCAGGACGGCGTTGACGGATTGGTTGGTGACATCGTCGGGTTGCCCGACCCGGCGGACCTGATAGGCGGTGTGGGTCCAATACTCGCGGCTGTCTTCTGGTAGCAGCACGAACCCGGCCGCGATGGTTACGGCCGCGACGCCCGCCGCCGTAGCTGCCGCGCGCCATTGCCGCGTGAGCAGCAGATAGGGAAGGAAGACCACAGCCATCAGCTTCATTCCCGCTGCTACTCCGACCGACCAGCCGCGCCAGCGGGCGCCGGGCGGGCGGGTGAGGTCCCATATGAGGATGGCCATGAAGACGATGCTGATCTGCCCCCACGTCAAGGCGCCTCGGACGGCGTCGACCTGGACCGCCAACAGCGACAGGCCCACGCAGAGCAACATCGTTGGCCGGTCGCGTCGATACCCCAGCACGCGCAGACACCGCCACACCGTCAGGACCAGCGCGACACACGACAGGGCGAGCCACGTGTGTCGAGCGATCGCCTCCGTGACGAACGTCAGCGGCAGAAACACCAGGGCCGCGAACGGCGGATAGGTGAAGTTGTTCGGCAATCCCGAATACAAGGGGTGAGCGTCGACGACAGCCTGCGCGCCTTCCCGATAGACCACAAGGTCCATCCCGTTGTTGATCAGCCCGAGGCGGGGCGGTGCGGTGAAGGGAATGAGAACAGCGTGCAAGGCCAGCCCGGCGACCCCGGCCGCCAGCGCCAGCGCACCGGCGTGCATCGATAGCGATGTGTCTTCACCTTTGCCGGCGCTCACAACGTTGCCCCTGACTGTGGTTGATACAAAGACAGGACGGTAGCGGTGTTGCTTCTGAGGCAGAATGATAGCTCTGTGACTGATGTGGTCACGGAGGGGTGGTAGCCGAACTGGACGCGACCAGGGCGGCGGTGCCGCTGCCGGAGTGGATCTGATCCGGCAGATGGTGGAGCGTGCCCGCGGCGAGGCGGTGACCGCGAAGATCTGCGACGGCAACGTGGTGAACGGGCCGGTACGACCGGCGGGCCGTGGGCACGGACTGAGCCGAGTGTCGTTGCGGTACTGGCCGATACGCCGAACCCAAAGGTGAGTGCTGGTACGATTGCAGTGGATCAACGCCTGCCCGAGGGGAGGATCGATCATCGGCAAGGTGAGAGACGTCGTCAGTCCCAGTGCCGCTTAGGTAGACGTTCCGACCGCGCAGCTAGCAGCCTTACGCTCCTGATTCTCGGCCGAGTGCGGTTTGCCTTGTGGGACAGGGCTCGGCCGCTGTTTCGGCCCGGTTGGTTACGCCGGAATGACGCGTCGTGCCTCGTTCGCTCCCTGCGCGGACTGGTCTTGCCTACGCGGAAGAGTTTCTCTGAGGCAGGTCAAAGCTGTGCGCTCACGAAATACCGTGGGTGCCAAGCTGATTGACAGGGAGGTCACATGCACGCTGCCAGCCTTCTTTTCGCTGAATCCGCGACATCCATGATGCGGTTGGCGACCACCGCCGAGTCGGCCACATGAAGATCGTCATCCTTGCGGTCGAGGCGGTAGTCGGTTGGGGCGGCAGCGAAGAGCTGTGGGCCGACACCGCCCGAGCCGCGCTGGCCGCCGGACACGAGGTCTGGTTCACCCCTCGCGTCGACCCCCGCGGATACGAGGCGCCGCTGGACGAACTCGTCGCGTTGGGAGCGACCAAGCTGCCCCGAAGATCATGGACGGACGCCGATGGCCGAGTGCACGCCGAGATGGTCCCCGCCGAACTGGCGGCCATCGCGTCGCGCGCCGATGTCCTGTTCGTCAGCATCGGTTCCATGCGCCATGTGCTGGACGACTCCCTCACCAGCCTGATCCAGGACGCGGGAGTGCCGGTGGCGGCCACCATTCAGCTCACCAGCGAAACCGATATGCTGCCGGACGCGCTACGCGAGCGCGCGCGCCGGGTGATCGGACTTCTCGGAGCACTCGTAGTCCCCGCTCACCGGAGCCTGACGACGCTCCAGCGCATCCTCGCGGCCAGGGTCGACCACGGCGTGGTGATCCCGAGCCCGATCCGGCGCGACCTCACCGGGCCGGTCGCGTGGCCGGACTCGGCGGTGCCGACCATGGCGTGCGTTGCTCGGCTGAGCCCGGTCCAGAAGGGGCATGACCTGCTGCTGGAGGTGCTCTCGGACCCACTCTGGAAAAGCCGCCGATGGGCGCTGAATTTCGTCGGCAGAGGGCGGTCGGACCGCTACCTCGCCGAGCTGGCCGCCTTCTACGGGCTCGCGGACCGACTGACGCTCACCGGATTCCAGAGCGACATGCGAGCCGTCTGGTCACAAAACCATATGCTGGTGCTGCCGTCGCGTGAAGAGAGCATGCCCATCGCGATCATGGAAGCGATGTTCTGCGCGCGCCCATGCCTGGTGACCGACGTCGGGGACAACGCGCGCCTGATCACCGACGGCGTCAACGGCTACGTGGCCGAGGGGGACCGCCCCCACGCGTTGGCCGCCGCGTTGGACCGGGCCTGGGACGGCCGCCACGGCTGGAAGACCATGGGGCAACGCGCCTTCGAGACGTACACCGCCCAGCGCGACCCGACGCCGGGAAAGACGGTGCTGTCGCTCCTCGAGTCGATGTGCGCCACCGCGCCCAGCCGGACGGGGGGCACCGAAGGAGCCACTCGCACCGCAGGGCCGGAAGTTCGGTTGCGCCACGCGTGATTTCGGCATATGGAGCCGGATTCC
>NZ_JBHXMY010000529.1:0-4063 GCF_042720195.1 Nocardia sp. NPDC058497
GGTCCAGGTGGATGAACGGCGGCTCGTACAGTGCGCCGAAGCGGCGGTCGAGGGCGCGGACCGAGCCGATCGCACCGTTGACCAATTCGAAGAAGCAGCACAGGTCGAGGTCGATGTTCTTGCCGCGCAGCTTGCCGAACAGGCGGCCGGTCGCGGCCATCGACGTCCAGTTGAGATTCACCCGCATGACGCCGCCGGTCGCGCCGTGCTTGGTGAGCGAGACCGAGGGTGATTCCTTGGTCAGCGAGACCTTGGACAGGTTCACCGGGGGTGCGGAAGGCTGTGCGGGCGGGGCGAATTGGGGTTGGGCAGCTACGTACGGCGGTGCGGGCGGCGGGGTGAACTGAGTGGGTGCGGGCGGGGCGGCGGGGGCGTCGTCGACCGAGATGCCGAAATCTGTTGCCAGACCTGCCAATCCGGAGTCGTACCCCTGGCCGACCGCGCGGAACTTCCACGCACCCTGGCGGCGGTAGAGCTCACCGAGGACGAACGCGGTCTCGGTGGTGGCGCCGGTGCTGTCGAAGCGGGCGACCTCGCCGCCGCCGACCGCATCGATCACCCGGATGTAGAGCCCGTGGAACTGGCCGAAGGTACCGCCGTCGGCGGAGGCGGCGAGCACGATCGTCTCGATCTGCGGCTCGACCTGGGCCAGGTTCACCGAGAGCGCGTCGATGACGGTGGGACCCTGCTGTTTTCCCTCGTGGCGGACCGCGCCCGAGGGATGCACCGCCTGGTTGTAGAAGACGAAGTCGTCGTCGGAACGCACCTTCGCCCCGGCGAGGAGCAGCGCGGAAGCATCCGCATCGGGCACACCCGCACCCGACTGCCAACCCACTTCGACGCGGACCACGGAAGCAGGCACCGCGACATTGGCGCCTTTCATCATCGACACACCAGCCAACCTATCCCGCCCCGCACCGGACCCAACCCGTCACCCCTACTCGAGCCGCATGACCGCCGAATCCTCGCTTCGTTGGGCGTAGGTGGACCCCTCACCCGCGATGATGCGAGCCAAAATGCCACGCAGCCGGTCCACCTCGGCCGAGCCGACCACCTCGTCCAGGTGCCGATCGAACTGCTCGACCACCCGCACCCCCGCCTCGACCGCCGACCAGCCACGGTCGGTGAGCCGAACGAGCCGCGCCCGCCCGTCCGCGGGATCGGGACCGACGGCGACGTAACCCCGGTCGGTCAGGTGCCGGATCAACTCGCCCATCGCCTGCTTGGTCATCCCGGCGCGCTCGGCCAGCACGGTCAGCCGGGTGCCCTCGGGGTCGATCACCTGGAAGACCGGGGCGTGCGCGGCGCGGACATCGTCGAACCCCGCGGCGACGAGGCCCGCGTCCAGCTCCGCGGACAACGCGCGGGCCGCGGCCGACAGCAGGTTCCCCAGCGGCGCGGGCCGATCGATCAACGGATTAGTCAGGTGCTTGACCAAATTCTTCGACCTTTCTATCGTTGGTCAGGAACCTTACTAGTTGGGAGGCTGGGGGCATGCGCACAGCGGCGATTGTTGTCACGGGTGTGGCGGTACTGGTAGAAGTCGGCTGGCTTGTGGTCGGGGACGGCGAGATCGGGCCGGTGACGATCGGCGTGCTGGCGCTGATCGCGATGGCGACGGTGACGCTCGGACGGGTGCGGGCACTGATCGTGCTGACCCGGGTGGCGCTCGGCGTGCTGCTGGCCGGTTCGGTCGCGGATCGGTTCGGCCTGTTCGGGCCGCCGCGCACCGACGGGGTGTCGTGGGGTTCGTACGCGGAGTTCGTCGACTACACGCGGACGCTGCTGCCGGGATTCGCCGCCGACGCGGCACCGCTCGCGGCGGGGGCGGCGACGGTCGCCGAGGTCGGGCTCGGTGTGGCGCTGATCATCGGCGTGCGGGCCCGGATGAGTGCGGCCGCGGCGGCGGCGCTGTTCACGATGTTCGCGGTGGCGATGGTGACGTCGGTCGGCTTCGCCGCCATGGCCGGATACGCGGTGCCGGTCATGATCGGCGGTGCGCTGCTGGTGAGCGCGTGCGCCGCCGAACCGGGATCCAGCGAGCGCCGGTGGATCGGTTCCCGGCGACGCGAAACCGCCTGAGACCCGGTCGATGACGCACCCGAAATCGACCTGACACGATTGCCGTGAGCCGCGAGGATGGGTTCATGTCGACACGGGAACTCATCGTGCTGGGTACGGCCGGGGCCGTGCCAACGCGCCGCCGCAATCACAACGGGTATCTGTTGCGTTGGGGCGGTCAGGGCATTCTGTTCGACCCGGGCGAAGGCACGCAGCGTCAGATGGCGCACGCGGGGGCTTCCGCGACCGAGCTGCGCTGGGTCTGTGTCACCCATTTTCACGGGGATCACGCCTTGGGCGTGCCGGGCATCGTGCAGCGGCTGGGTCGCGACGGGGTTCCGCACGATGTCCATGCCGTCTTTCCCGCTGAGGGCGCCGCGTACTGGGAGCGCCTGAAGTTCGCGACCAGTTACTACGGTTCGCCCACGCTCGTCGAGCACCCCGTCGGCGGCCCGGGCGAGACGTTGCAGGGCGACGGCTTCACGCTCACCGCGCTGCCTCTGGACCACAGCATCCCGACCTACGGTTACCGCATCGCCGAACCGGACGGTCGGACGTATCTGCCCGAACGGCTACGCGCGCACGGCATCTCGGGTGCGGCCGTCCGCGAACTGTCGGGGGCGCTCCTGGAGGAATGCACGGTGCCCAGGCCTGGGCAGAAGGTCGCCTTCGTCATGGATACTCGCCTGTGCGACAACGTCTTCGCCCTGGCCGACGGCGTGGACATGCTCATCATCGAGTCCACGTTCCTCGACTCCGAGACCGATCAGGCCACCGAGCGGGGCCACCTGACGGCACGGCAGGCGGGCGAGGTGGCCAGGGCCTGCGGGGTGCGGACCCTGGTTCTGACGCACTTCTCCGAACGGTATGCCGAAGCCGACGACCCACTGTTCCTGGAGCAGGCAGACTTCCCCGGCGCCGTGCTCGCCCACGACCTGGACCGCGTCCCACTCCCGCCCCGCCGCGTGGCTCACCGAAACGACCGATCTCGGTGACCGAGTAGCGAGTCTTGCTGGGCGGTGCCGCATTCGGGAATCGGCGGGTGGGCCGCAGGACGGAAATATCGTCTCGCGGATGAGTAATTCATCTGTTTCGCGGAAGCGGAAATCATTGTTGTCGTTGGTGTCCGTGCCGCTGCTGGCTGTCGGGTTGGTGGCTGCGGGGTTGGCCGGTACCGCCGTCGCAGCCCCTGGCGGGGGACCGACCAGGATCGAACTGCAGGGTGCCGCCAACGTTCGGGACCTGGGTGGGTACATCACCTATGACGGAGCCAAGGTCAAGACGGGGAAGCTGATTCGGGCCGACGCGCTCGCCAAGCTGACCGATGCCGATCTGCAGAAACTGGCGGCGTTGAAACTCCAGACTGTGATCGACCTCAGGACGCCGGCCGAGGTGCAGGCGATGGGCGCGGACAAGTTGCCCGCGGGAGTTCCCCTGGTGGCACGTCCGATCGACGACGGCGGCATGTTCACGAAGATGTTCCAGGCGATTTCGTCGAAAGATCCGGTGCGGCAACAGGAAATGCTGGGCGACGGCAAAGCCGAGCAGATCATGCAGGACGTGTACCTCAACTTCTTCACCCCCGATGCGCTGGGGAAGTTCGGGCAGTCGGTGAAGGATCTGGCGAATACCGCGAACGCCACGCTGTACCACTGCACCGCCGGTAAGGATCGGACGGGATGGCTGTCCTACGTGACACTGCGGGCCGTCGGCGTGCCGGAGTCGGTGGCTCGGCAGGACTACCTGCTGTCGAACCAGTATCGGGCGGCGGCGGATGCCGCACTGCGGGCCCAGCTGAAGCAGGCAGGCATCATGCAGAATCCGGACCTGCTGATTCCCCTGCAGGAAGTACGGATCGCGTACCTCGACGTGGCGCTCGAGCAGATCGAGGAGAAGTACGGGGACTTCGGCGAGTACCTCACCGACGGACTCGGACTCGACGGCTGGACCCTGATGAAACTGCGGAAGAACCTGGTTTCCTGACCTGAGAGACGACGATGGC
>NZ_JBHXMY010000530.1:0-4058 GCF_042720195.1 Nocardia sp. NPDC058497
GAAGGTAGTTCAGCGGCGCGTACACCGCACCGACACCGGTGAACTCCGCACCACCCATCGACTGGAACGCGCTGCGGCCGATCTGGTCACGATCGTCGGCGTGACCGCGATACTTCGGCGCGCCACTCCCCCGCCCGTTCATCGCTCGGCACCGTCCCACTCGGCGGTCCTGTCCATGGCGGCCGTGATCGCGTTGCCCGCCGTGCGCATCGTGTCGTCACGCTCCGGCTGCGGATATTCGCGGATCTTCGCCGCGCTCTCGTTCGCGATCGACAACCACTCGGAAACCGATTTACATGCACGTGCGGCGTATTCGAGGCGGTCCTTCGCAGACTCGACATTCACGCTGCCGTAGGTGCGCGACAACCACGGAGATTCAGGGTGGGGCTCGTCGAATCGGTCGGCGTAAGGCTCCAACGCGGCGTAGCGGGCGCTCAGGGCGGCCATCCGACGGCGCAAGATTTCGTGCTGGCGGATGATCGAGTCCAACTCGTCGTGCATGTCGACCGGGTCGTTGATCGACTCGCGGGCAGGTTCGACGTTCATCGCCGCACCCCCGCCCGCTTCGACGAACGCCACAGCCATACCGCACCGACGACCATCAGGACGAACCCGAGGACATCCGGCGCGACCAGAACCATGTAACCGATCGACAAAACGGCGACCGCCGTCATCACCGTCCGGGCGCGCATCACCCTTCACCAGCCTTCGCACGCTTCGTACGGCGGCGGCGGGACTGCGCCGACTTCAACGCCAGCCGGGTGTAGTGCGCCTTGCGGGCCTGCCCCGAACGGTAGGCGCGCTCCTCAGGACTCAGCAGTCCGTCGGGATCGACGATGCGATCGAACTTGCTCTCCATCGCACTACGCGCTTTTGCGGTGCGGGCCGCACGATCCGGGGTGCGGGCCCAAGACTCGTGGGCTGCGATGCGCGCCTGCAACGTCCGCTCGCTCGGCGTGCTCATGCCACACCGCCAGCGGTCAGCTCTGCCGGGCGCACCAGCGCGAGCAGTTCGGAGCGTTCGACACGGAGCAGACGTCCGTTGATCCGGTACCCCGCGATGTCACCAGCCGCGATCCAGTTCCGGATCGTCTTCGAGTCGACGTCTATCAGCGCAGCAGCCGTCTTCAAGCTGATCAGATTTCGCGACTCAGATGCGGATTTATCCACGTTCCATCTCCTGTCAAAGTGGGAAAGTTCCTGTCTTTCACCACTTTTCGGGAAATCGCCGGACTACTTCACCGCATAGCTGGACGCACGAGGACGTCCGACGTAAAGTTAAGACGTCCCTAGACGTCCCCTGGAGGAATCATGGCGAACGAGCGACTTCGCGAGGCGCTGCTGCGCAACGGTCTCGACATTTCCGACGTCGCCGAACGCGCGGGCGTGGAGCCGAAGACCGTCGAGCGGTGGATCACCAAGGGCCGAGTGCCATACCCGCGCCACCGGCACACCGTCGCATCGCTCGTCAGGGAGACCGAGAACTACCTGTGGCCAGACGCGGTGACCGCCGAAAGGCGTGCCGAGGTGAGCGAGTCCGAGGTGATCACGGTGTTCCCGCACCGGAATGACATCCCGTCTGATCTGTGGCGGCGGCTGCTGGCGTCCGCGACGGAACGGCTCGACATTCTCGTACTCGCAGGACTGTTCCTCGCCGAAGAGCCTGAGTTCACCAAAGCGGTCCGAAAGCGCACCAAGGAAGGACTGCAGGTGCGGATGATCTTCGGCCGTCCGACCGCACCTGAGGCGGACAAGCGAAGCGCGGAGGAACGTCTGGCATCAGGCACTGTCGGCGCCCGCATCAGCAACGCGCTGGCGCTGGTGCGGCACCTGGGCGATATCGACGGTGTGGAGCTGCGCTACCACGACACCACCCTGTACAACTCGATCTTCCGATTCGACGACGAGATGATCGTCAACATGCATGCCTACGGCCTCCCCGGCGCGCACGCTCCGGCGATGCACCTCCGCCAACTGCCCGCGGGCGACCTGTTCGACACGTACATGACTAGTTTTGAGTACGTGTGGGCAACCGCGACGGAGGACGAGGGCAATGGGACGAACGGACTACTTCCATGACCCGGCAGCACCGCGGCCGAACGCTATCAAGGTGGCGGTCAGCGCGGTGGTGCTAGACGACGCCGGCCGAATCTTGATGATTCGGCGGACGGACAACGACCTGTACGCCATCCCAGGAGGAGGGCTAGAGGCTGGTGAAACCGTCAGTGAGGCGGTAGCGCGTGAGGTGCTCGAGGAGACCGGGATCAGCGTGGAGGTCACCGACCTCGTCGGGGTCTTCTCCAACCCCGAGCACGTCATCGCCTACGACGATGGCGAGGTCCGGCAGGAGTTCTCCATCTGCTTCCGCGCGCGACCTATCGGCGGTTCGCTGCGCACCAGCGACGAGTCCAAAGAGGTCCTGTGGGTCGCGCCCGCCGAGGTCAAGTCGCTCAACGTCCATCCATCGATCAAATTGCGTATAACGCGTGGGCTCGAGGCAGCGACGCCGTACTTCACCTGACGTCGACTCCCGCGAGGCGCGCAGTCGCCTCCGTACGCTCAACGGCGGCGAGCAGCTGCGGCGCCGACTCTGCAACCGATGCCGCCACGACGTGGTCGGGGCCGTACCGAGCAAGGACCTCGGCAATCCTGCTCTGGGCGTCTGTGGGCTCGCCTGTCGGCGTTGTGGTCATGTCCGCCCACCACAGCGCATCTCGTAGCGGCGTCTCCTCGTCCTCCCAGCGAATCGGAACGCCGCGGTGACGCGCTTCGACACACGCACAGGAGTGATTCGCGACTAGCGCACACAGCCTGTGCGATGCACCCTCGGCGTGCAGGAACTCGGCGCCGTCGACCGGATGGAAACCTGTCGTCGCCAGCTCGGCGCTGTACCCGATGTCGTGGAGCCATGCCACGGCTACGAGCAACTTCGGATCGTCCACAGTGTCGGCTACAGATGCCGCCCGCCGCGCCACGCCCTCGACATGACGGAGTCGGCGAGGCAACGCCCGAAGCTGCTCGCGGGCGACCCGCTCGGCCCATGCGACGAGATCGTCAGTCATGGTATTCACGGTATCGCCAGAACATGACGACGTGCACAGGTGAGGAAGACCGCGCCCTATAGTTGGTCGCCGAGCCGAGCCCTGCGGTGCGCGGCCTTCGCACGCTCGTCGGCCACCGACTTGCCGTACCGATCGAGCATCTGTCGGGATCGCCAACCAGCCAGCATCATCAGATCCTGCTCTTGTCCGCCGTTGGCGAGCCAGTTGTGCGCGAACCAGTGACGAAGCATGTGCGGATGAATGTGTCCGATGCCGGCGGCTGCTGCACGACGCTCGAGCATCTGGCGGATACCGTGATCTGTCATCGGACCCAATCTTCCGAGCCACAGTGCAGGCTGGTCGTTGATCGCCTTCGGGTGCTGGGCACGAACTCTTAGGTACCTGCGGAGCGCGGTACGGGTCTTGTCGCCGAATGGCGAGGAACGTGGACGTCGGCCCTTGCCGAGCACCAGGACGGTGTTCTCCGCGAAGTCGAGGTCGTCGAGGCCCAGAGCTGCGACCTCGCCGCAGCGACACCCAGTGTCCGCGAAGAGCCGAATGATCGCGTTGTCCCGGCGGTCATCGAAGCTGGTTCCCGAGCAGCCATCGAGCAGAGCACGCAGGGAGTCCGCGTTGGGAACCGGCACGATCTTGTCCGGCGCGTCCGGAAGCGAAAGACGATCGAACGGGTCCGCCGCGATGATCTCCTCGGCGAACAAGTACTTGAAGAACTGCTGCAAGCTACGGTACTGACTGCGCGCATACTGCGGCGAAAGCGGTTGTCCGTTACGGGAATTCGGCCGCGTCAATAGGTTCTCGATATAGCCGCCGATGATGTCTCTGGTGATGGCCGGCGCGCTCGTCGGCAGCGACATCTCGACTAGGTAGGCCGCGAAGTAGTCGATGTGGGTCGCGTAGCCGTCGATCGTTCGCTTGCTGCGGTTCTTCCGGCGCAGCTCCGTGGTGAAGTCGTCCTTCAGCTCACGTATGTCGTCAAGATCAATGCCTCCCATGGGC
>NZ_JBHXMY010000531.1:0-4055 GCF_042720195.1 Nocardia sp. NPDC058497
GTTGCGTGGTGCCCTCGCCCGCGGGGGCTGTGGGGTTTTTCTTTGACACGGGCGCCGGGATAAACACTGACACCGAACTGGATTCGCTGATCCGCCACGTCGGCGCGGGGCGGATCGAGGAAACGGCCGGAGATCTGCTCGCCGCCGCGGACCAGGACGGCGACGGGTACCTGTCCCTCGCGGAATTCCGGGTATTGCTGGACTTCCTGTCGCGCTGAGACCCAGGAGGAGATCGGCAACTCGGTCGCCACACGTCGTCGACCCGCTGCTCGGCGCCGCACCACAGCCACTGTGGCAGTGCCACTGGACTTGTCGTTAACGTCCGCACCGCACCAGGCGATAGCCAAGATATCTATCTGGCGGCTCGGAGGGGTGCACCATGGCTGCGATGAAGAAGACCTGGATCGGCGTCATCGCCGGTGTGACAACACTGTTTCTCGCCGGATGTGGAGCTGATGGCCCGCAGACGCCGGGTACCTCGAGTTCGGTGCGACCGACCACTGCGACCAGCACGTCACGACCGCCGGTCGTCACCCCGCCGACCGGCGGCCCGGCCACTGCCGCGCCGATCGACACGACCCCCGGAGCCACCGGCGTGCCCACCACCCCGGCACAGCCAGGCCCACCGCCGGCACCCGCCAGGGGCACCGTCGTCCTGCGGACCGCGACGCTGTCGGGCGTTCCGGTTCCCGGTGTGCCCGTGTACCTTTCGCTCCAGCAGCCGTGCGATCCGGCGAGTCACGACATCCCGGTCGGCGAGACCACCGAAACACAGCGCCTGGACGGCGTCACCGACTCGTCCGGCTTGGCCGCCTTCACCACCACAACGGGCTGCTACCGCTTCGGCATGACGGCGCCCGCGGGAACGAACCCCGTCCCCGAAGGCATGCACTCGCTGTTCCTGGTCGACGCGGGCGCCACTGTCACCGGAGCGCTCCGCTTCCAGGACACACCCTCCGAACCGGCCCCTGCCTGCGCTGAGCCCACCATCGAGACCGAACTCGGGGTCGACCCAGGACCGGACGCCCTGATCACCCTCTGTGACGGCCGGTGGGCGGTCGTCTCCTGGAACAGCCAGGGCGACAACCAGCGGATCATCACCCGCTCGTCCGGTACCTGGACCACCTACGTCGGATTCCCGCACGACACCTGCTGGA
This sequence comes from Nocardia sp. NPDC058497, assembly GCF_042720195.1. Taxonomy (NCBI): domain Bacteria; kingdom Bacillati; phylum Actinomycetota; class Actinomycetes; order Mycobacteriales; family Nocardiaceae; genus Nocardia; species Nocardia sp. NPDC058497. The sequence goes on from NZ_JBHXMY010000531.1 coordinate 1,158, forward strand.
CCGAGGCGACCGCCGCCGGCGTCCCCGACTCCATGCGGCGCTACTTCTCCTGCTGAAACGCGCTTCGGCAACGGCCGTGCGCCGACAGGCTACGCAGTGAGCCAGATCGCCTCGGCGGCAAGGGTCCCCAGCTCGGTCGGGCTGTCGGCGGCCGCGATGCGGACGGCGATGGTGCCGGCGAAATCGCGGCGTTCCTCGACCTCGATCACGGTGTCGAGGGCGATGCCGACCGAGTCGAAGTAGCGCAGCATCGCGGGATCGGAGTCGGAGATGCGGGCCACGCGGCCGGATTCGCCTGCCGCGAAGTCGCTGAGGCGGCGGGCCGGGGGAGTGGGGACGGCGCCGTCGGCGGAGGGGATGGGGTCGCCGTGCGGGTCGCGGTCGGGGTGGCCGAGTTTCGCGTCGATCCGTGACATCAGCAGTTCCGAGACCGCGTGCTCGAGCACCTCGGCCTCGTCGTGCACTTCGTCCCAGCCGTAACCGAGTTCGTTCACCAGGAACGTCTCGATCAGGCGATGCCTGCGCACCATCGCGATCGCGGCGCGCCTGCCGTGCTCGGTGAGAGTGATCGAGCCGTAGCGGGCGTGCTCGACCAAACCCTGATCGGACAGCTTGCGCACTGCCTCCGACACCGTCGAGGCCGAGACCCCGATCCGCTCGGCGAGCAGCTTCGTCGACACCTTCTCCTGCGACCACTCCTGCGCGGTCCAGATGACCTTCAGATAGTCCTGTGCCACCGCGGACAACTCGGGCGCGATCGTCGCGGTGGCGGCGAGTTCGGCCTGTTCACCGAGCTGCGACGACGCGCGGCGGGGAGCGACATCTCGTTTACCTGGCACATCATTGATGTTAGGCATCCCTGGCCCGAATGACACATCGGCCAACGGCACGGCGCGGTGCGAGGATCCTTCTCACACCGGAATTCTGTTCCCGTACCGCTTTGCGTAGGCTTCGCTCTGTGCAGAGATGGCGAAGTCTCGACGATGTGCCCGCGGACTGGGGGCGCTGCGTCCTCACGATCGGCGTGTTCGACGGCGTGCATCGCGGGCACGCGCAGCTGATCAGCCGTGCGGTGGCCGCGGCGAAGAAGCGGGGTGTTCCGTCGGTCCTGATGACCTTCGATCCGCACCCGATGGAAGTGGTACGGCCCGGTTCCCATCCCGCGCAGCTCACCACCCTGCCCCGGCGCGCCGAACTCGCCGAGGAACTGGGCATCGATGTGTTCTGCGTGATGCCGTTCACCCACGAGTTCATGAAGCTCACCCCGTCCGGGTACGTCCACGATCTGCTGGTGGAACGCCTGCACGTCAGCGAGGTCGTCGTCGGTGACAACTTCACTTTCGGCAAGAAGGCCGCGGGCACCGTGGACACCATGCGCGAACTCGGCGGCCGCTTCGGCTTCGAGGTCGACGGGGTCACCCTGCTCGGCGAGCACGCCGTCACCTTCTCCTCCACCTACATCCGCGCCTGCGTCGACGCGGGCGACATGACGGCGGCCGCCGAAGCGCTGGGCCGCCCGCATCGCGTCGAAGGCGTCGTCGTGCACGGCGACGGCCGTGGCCGCGGGCTCGGCTTCCCGACCGCCAATGTCGCCCCGCCCATGCATGCCGCGATCCCCACCGACGGCGTGTACGCGGGCTGGTTCACCGTCCTCGGGCAGGGCCCGGCCATCGGCACGGTCGAACCCGGTGAGCGCGCGATGGCCGCGATCTCGGTCGGCACCAACCCGACGTTCTCCGGCCGCTCGCGCACCGTGGAGGCGTTCGTCCTCGACGGCGAGGCCGACCTGTACGGCCAGCACGTCGCGGTCGACTTCGTCGAGCAACTGCGCGGGATGCGCAAGTTCGACACCATCGACGACCTGGTCGAGGCCATGGGCCGCGACGTCGAGAACGCGCGCAAAATCCTCACCGCAGCCGAGGCGGCCAAGCGGGCCTGAACCCGATTCAACCGCACACCTGGTCGCGTGTAAGGTTGATCCTCGGGTTTGCTGCGGTCCGCGGTGGCGCCCCTCCCGGGTAACCGGAACTTCGAGCGCGGAACTGAGAAATAGGAGTCGATGCCGCATGGCGCTGACCACTGAGCAGAAGTCGGCCATTCTGGCCGAATACGGCCTGCACGAGAAGGACACCGGCTCGCCGGAGGCGCAGATCGCGCTGCTGTCGAAGCGGATCTCGGACCTGACCGAGCACCTCAAGCAGCACAAGCACGATCACCACACCCGGCACGGCCTGCTGGCCCTGATCGGTCGTCGTCGCCGCCTGTCGAAGTACCTGCAGGCCAAGGACATCGAGCGTTACCGTTCGCTCATCGAGCGTCTCGGCCTGCGCCGCTGATCTGCTTCGACACGCCTCCCCGCTGAGGCGGTCGGCGAGTAGCCAATGGGAAGAAGTACACTTCTTCTCGTTGGCTATTCGTGTATTCGGGGACCATCGGGTTCCCGCGTGCACTACAACATGTGACAGCCGTGTGCATCCGTCCGCGTGGCGTCGGTCTTCGGTAGTGGCCTTTCGGCTGGCGTGTTCCTCACCGCCGTCGGGCTTCGATCGATGACCGCCTCCGCGTCGCCGCTTCCAAGGGGATACGGCCGGGTGCTGCGCGTGGCAGCCAGGAGGGTTTCCACGTGTCCGTGTCCGGTACGGCTGACGAATAGCCGGTTCGCGCCCACATGGTGCTGCGCTCCGGCGAGACGAGAGGTCGAGAGAAGAAAATGACGCAGACAACTGAACGTACTTCGACCGCGGTCGAGGTCGAGCCCGGTGTTTTCGAGTCGGTCGCGCTGATCGACAACGGTAGCTTCGGCACCCGCACCATCCGCTTCGAGACCGGCCGTCTGGCCAAGCAGGCCGCCGGCTCCGTCGTCGCCTACCTGGACGACGAGACCATGCTGCTGTCGGC
>NZ_JBHXMY010000532.1:0-4042 GCF_042720195.1 Nocardia sp. NPDC058497
GCTGAGCGACGACATCGTGTTCCTGACCCACACGGCAGCCCCGCTGAGCACGGAGGACGCGGAAAAGCTTGCCGCCCGCGGCATTCGGATCGTCGACGGCGAGGTCGTCGAAGTACTGGCGACCGACAAGTTCACCGGCGTCCGCCTGGCCGACGGCACGGTGCTCGACCGCGACGCCCTCGTCGTGGCCCCGCGCATGAACACCCGCGCCACCTTCCTCACCGACCTCGGCCTGACCCCGCAACCACACCCGTCCGGCACGGGCGATCACATCCCCGCCGACCCGGTCGGCCGCACCACGGTCCCCGGCGTCTGGATCGCCGGCAATGCCACCGACCCGTCGGCCCAGGTCGGCGCGGCCGCGGCGGCGGGCGCCATGGCAGGCGCGCAGATCAACGCCGAGTTGGTCATGGCCGAGACCGAGCAGGCGGTCGCCGCACGCCGGATCGCCCAGGGCATCGGCGTTTCCGCCTGACCGAACACCCTCGGCGCGGCGCAGCAGTACCGCGCCGAGGGCGGACGGCAAGCAGGGCGCGAGCGATGCGGTCGGGCTTGTCGTCCGGATTTCCGCTGGTCGGGTATCTGATCGGAGGATGGGTACCGTGTCATAATGGCGAGGTCAGACGATCGCCGTGCGACGAGCGAGGGACCCATGACTGCGGATCCGATGCCATCGGGGGAGCGAGCTCCGTTGAGCTGGCCGGTGCCGCCACCGCGGGGGTATTTCGCCGAAGACCTGGATCACCTGAGTGAACTGCCGCCGCACACTCAGCTGATCGACGGGAGCCTGGTCTTCGTGAGTCCGCAGATGCGATTCCACCTGCTCGTCATCACGTTCCTCCATGTGCAATTGATGCGGCAGGCTCCGGAGGGCTTCGACAGCATTCGTGAGATGACGGTGACGCTCGGCTCGCGTCAGCGACCTGAACCCGACGTCATGGTCGTCGATTCGGCGGGCGTCACGGGCTTGGACCAGACGACATTCCGTCCGGAGGACGTCGTGCTGGCGATCGAAGTCGTCTCACCGGACTCGCTCGAACGCGATCGTCATCGCAAACCGCAGCTCTATGCCGAGGCGGGTATTCCGTACTTCTGGCGCGTCGAGAATGTCGACGGGCGCGCGGTCGTCTACGCCTATGAACTCGATCCGGCTACGCAGAAGTACACCACGGTGGGCATCCATCATGATCGACTGAAGGTCGCACTGCCGTTCGACCTCGACCTCGATCTGACCCGGGCAACAGATCCGAAGGGGTCTGCTTGACGGGCTCTCGGCGGGGTTTCGGCGACTCGTGCGAACGTCATTTCTCCTGTGCCAGAACGCCGTCGATAGCGGAAGTCAGCAGTTCGTATGCGTCCGTTGCGGGGAGTTGACCGAGGGTGACGTGTAGGGCCAGGCCGTCGAGGAGGGCGAGCAGGGTGTTGGCCGCGGTCGTGGGGTCGGGGTGGTCGGGGAGCATGCCCGCGATGTGGTCGCGGAAGGCTCGGCCGTTGGTGGCCATGGTTTCGGCGATCTGAGGGCGGACGGAGGCGAAGGCGAGGTAGCCGATCAGGGTGCGGGAGTCGGCGGCCGAGTCGGGGTCGGTGGGGAGCAACGCGGTCAGGATGTGGTGCAGGTCGGGGTTGGGGCCCGCGGCGGAGATGCGGGTGGCGATCCGGTCGGCGATAGTGCTCGCCGCGAACTCCATCATCGCGTCCTTGCTGGGGAAATAGTGCTGCACCTGGCCGGGGGAGACGCCTGCCTCGGCGGCGACGTGGCGCAGGCTGATCGCCTCGAGGCCGTCGCGCGCGAGCAATCGCATCACGGCGTCGCTGATCGTCGCCCGGCGTGAGCTGTGGTCCACCCGTTTCGGCATTCGCTCATCTTTTCACGATGCAGTTGTATTGCCATAGCGGCGTCCCTCTCTTTACAATGCAGTTGTATTGCGAAGGAGGGAATCATGCGCCCGATCATGCAGCTCGGACTTCGTTTCGTCCGGCTCGAAATCGACATCTGGGTCAGCCTCGCGCGGGCTGTCACCCGCAGGCCCGACACCGAGGGCGGGACGCCGATCCGATACGCGGGTGCGGTGTCGGCCTTCATCTGGGCGATCATCGTGGTCAGCGCGGTGGAGATCCCCGCGGTGCACCTGATCATCGGGTGGCCGCCGGTGCGGATCGCCGCGCTGGCGCTGGGTATCTGGGGTTTGACCTGGATGCTCGGCCTGCTCGCCGCGCATCACATGTACCCGCACGTCCTCACCCTGGACCGCCTCCGCGTCCGCTACCTGCGCCGCACCGAAGTCGACGTACCTCTCGCTACTGTCCGCACTGTGCGCAACGATCTGCGCGCCTACGATGGCTCGAAGTCGTTGCAGCTCATCGGCAATGACACCCTCGCCCTCCCGGTCGGCAACTCCACGAATGTCCGGGTGGACCTGACCGCGCCGCAGACCTTCACCACCACGCAGGGCGAGTACACGGTGCGCACTGTCGCCTTCTGGGCCGACGATCCGCGCACGGCGGTCGCGGCGATCAGGTCGGCGGCGCCGCGGGAGCGCACAGGAGCCTGACCCGCGGTCTAGTGTTGTTGCGGTGGGCGGTGTTCGGGGGCGTAGAACGGATGGAGTCGACTCGATGCCGGTCGACAGAGGATTACGAGCTGCGGGAGGCGATCGACGGAATCGCCTGTTCCCGGCCCTTGGCGGATTCCTCGTCGCGTTCCTGGTGCTGACGGCGGTCATCGTGCTGGACAACGTGATCCACCCGCGCAGCGTCGTCGACCAGAATCGGCAGCCGGATTCGGTCAGCTACTCGGACGGGTCGACTCACTACGTGGCGATCTTCGAGGAACGCACCCTGCTGGGTAGGGACCGACACCACGAGATCTTTTCCGGCCGCGACCCGTCCCTCTCTTACGGTCACGGGGTCCGAGTGGACTTCACCGGCACCGAGACATTGAAATTTGCTGCGGTCGACTGGGTTCCGGACGGTGTCCGGATCAGGTTCGATTCCGGGCACGAGTTGTTCATCCCCGCTGGGAAATTCATCGGCGGACGCTGAGCGGCCGGGATCGCGGATCTGCGAGACGCCTAGTTATCGGTTACCGAAGGTTTCGAGACCGGTGACGCGGAGTAGGTCGAGTGCGGTGGCGGTGGGGAGCTGAGCACGGAGAACCCGTTCTCCTACGAAGCGCGCGGGATCAGCTGGGCCTGATGCGTCGCTGGCTGAACTCAGGTATCGCGCGGGCGATGGTGACGAAATCGGTGTCGTTGTGGATGACGGTGGCGTCGTGGCGCAGCGCGACCGCCGCGATCTGGACATCGGTGGTCTGGGCGCCACGGCCTGCGCCGATCTTCCACCGACTGGTCGAGAAGGTATCTTGGACGGACGGTCGTCGCGGTCACCGTGAGTCGCCCTGATCGGCCGCCAGCTCGTCCTCGGTCAGGAAGGGGTTGTGGTCCAAGCGCTTGAGCTGGGTCAGCGCCTCACGCTGCCGATAACCCTGGACGAGCTCGGACATTGCGAGATTGATGACAGCCTTCTTGGTCGGCAATCCGGTCAGCCGCAGGGCTTCGGCCAGGAGCTCGTCCGGAATCTCCACTGTCGTCGCCATCGTGCCTCCATATTCGTAATATGACGCGCTGGGGGCTGCTCTGACCGGTCGCTATTTGTGGCCGCCGCTGTGGTCGTGGCTGCCGCAGGTGTCGGTGCGCCGGCCGTCGGTGGTGCTCGCCTGGCCGGCGCCGTGACCTTCCAGGGCCGCGAACGGGCCGCACTGGTGCGGGGCGATCCAGACGTGGACCATCGGATTGCCCGATCCGGGGTTGATCGAATTGGGCGGGAAATTGCCCTGGGCGTCGGTCACGCCCGCGACCTGGGGGCCGTTGTCGCCCGCCTTCCAGCACAGGTTGTCGTGGACGTGCCACTGCATCAGCGAACCGGCGTAGTCGGTGAGAGCGGGGTCGTCGATCTTCTTGCCCTTGGCGATGTACATGGCCGAGACCCGGGTGGGGGTGTGCCCCGCGACCCGGGATACACACCCCTCCCGGGGGGTGGCGGG
>NZ_JBHXMY010000533.1:0-4039 GCF_042720195.1 Nocardia sp. NPDC058497
ACCCGGGGGGCCCCCCCCCCCCCCCCACCCCCACAACCACCCGATCCGGGCGCGACTGGGGTTTTATGGGGTCGTTGACGTGTGTGCGAACTAGTGCTTCTCGGCGCCGATGTAGTACTCGAACACCAGGCCGGCGGCCGCGGTGAGCACGAGTACGACTCCGAGGGCGATCAGCCACATCTGGAAGAACGCCAGGCCCAGCGCGGTCACCGAACCGGCGGCGGCCAGGGTGATGGGCCAGAAGCTACCGGGCGAGAAGAAGCCCAGGTCACCGGCGCCGTCGACGATCTCGGCCTCCTCGTAGTCCTCGGGCCGCAGGTCGATGCGGCGCGCGACGAACCGGAAGTAGGTGCCGATGATCAGCGACAGGCCCGCGGTCAGCACGATCGCGGTGGTACCGGCCCATTCGATGCCGGTGCGCGACTGCGCGGTGAAGAAACCGTAGACGATGCCCACCAGGATGAAGAACGCCGTGAGCAGTTCGAAGATCCGCGCTTCGATCCTCATATCAGAATCCTCACTTGCTCTCGTTCACCGAAGCGCTCTTGATATCGCGCTTGGTGTTGAAGGGGTACGTGGAGGTGGCCACCGGCGACTCGCCGATCGACTCGAGGGCCTCACCGTTGGTCTTGCCGTCGATGCGCGCCTGCATGTACTTGGCGTACTTCTCCGGCGAGACCGCGCGGACCTCGAAGTTCATCATCGAGTGGTAGGTGCCGCACATCTCGGCGCAGCGGCCGACGAACGCGCCTTCCTTCTCGATCTCGGAGATCTGGAAGACGTTGTCGGACTGGTTTTCCTTCGGGTTCGGCATCACGTCGCGCTTGAACATGAACTCCGGCACCCAGAAGGCGTGGATCACGTCGGCGGCGGCGAGCTGAAACTCGATGCGCTTGCCGGTCGGCAGCACCAGGACGGGGATCTCGTCGCTGGAGCCGATGGTCTCGACCTTGTCGTAGTGCAGGTACGAGAGCAGGTCGTTGGCCGGCTTGCCGTGCAGCGGACCCGGCTGCGGGTGACCCTCTTCGTTCTTGCGCTCGGCGTACTCGGCCAGCTGCTCCTGGTTGATCAGCTCACGCTCGGAGTCGATGCCGTTCCAGGTCAGCCCGCCGACATTGTTGATGTTGCGGTAGCCGAACTTCCAGTTCCACTGGAAGGCGGTCACGTCGACGGTGACATCCGGGTTGTCCGTCTTCTCGTGCACGTAGTTCTGCACGACCACGGTGAAGTAGAACAGCACCGCGATGATCACGAACGGGATCGCCGTGTAGGTCAGCTCCAGCGACACGTTGTAGCCCGTCTGGCGCGGGAACTCCGGGGAGTCCTTGCGCTTGCGGTGCATGATGACGGTCCAGAAGGTCAGACCCCAGACCAGCACGCCCATGGCGAGCGCGGCCAGCACGGACCAGGTCCACAGCTCCCGCATCCGGGTGGCCTGCGGCGTGATGCCCGAGGGCCAGCCGAACCGCAGCCATACATTGTCGATCGAGCAGCCCGAGACGAGGACGGCAGTGATCCCCAAGGACACCGCCAGCCCGGCCCGTCGAAGGATGCGGCCCTGCCGACCCCGAACGGGTCGTGCCCCGATCTCTTCGCTCGCCTTGTGCGCCACGCTCACGCCTTCCTGGTCGCTACACATTCCGACACATTGCGTCGTCCGGGCCGCGATCCGCCCGTTCCGACACCGCTTTCAAGCACGTTTCAGGCCGCCCTCGAGTATTGCCGCTGTGACGCCTGCACACCTGAGAAGGACCTGAGTACTACGCAGCGTAGACCAAAGCGGGCGCTGACTTGTCGCGGGGTCGCATTCGACACTCCGCCGCGACCGCGCCGGATGCGGCGACCTGCGGTTTGCCGCCCCCAGCGCGTCGCGGCGGCCGTGGCGACGGGTTGCGCGCGGCGCGTCGTGCGGGTGTGCGGCATACTCGGACACAGCGTTTGGGCCCGGAAGTGGCCACCCCATCATCGAACGAGAGAAGGTTGCCGACACCGTGTGCGGACTGCTCGGATTCCTGACAGCTGATACGGCGACGACCGAGGTGGTCGATCAGGTGTACGACGCGCTGCACTGCCAGCGGCACCGTGGCCCGGATGAGAAGGGCACCTGGCACGACGATCACATGATCTTCGGCTTCAACCGCCTCTCGATCATCGATATCGAGCACTCGCACCAGCCGCTGCGCTGGGGCCCCGCCGAGAACCCGCAGCGCTACGCGATGACGTTCAACGGCGAGATCTACAACTACCTGGAACTGCGCGAACAGCTGGCCGCCGAGCACGGCGCCGAGTTCCCCGACGGCAAGATCTTCGCCACCGACGGCGACGGCGAGTCCATCGTGGCCGCCTTCCACTTCTGGGGCCCCGAGGCCGTGCGCAAGCTGCGCGGCATGTTCGCCTTCGCGATCTGGGACACCGAGACCCAGGAGCTGTTCCTGGCGCGCGACCCCTTCGGCATCAAGCCGCTGTTCTACGCGACCGGCCCCGGCGGCACCGCCTTCGCCAGTGAGAAGAAGAGCGTCCTCGAACTCCTGGACCCGCTCGGTGTATCCGACGATCTCGACCCGCGCGCGCTCGAGCACTACACGGTGCTGCAGTACGTGCCGGAGCCCGAGTCGCTGCACAAGAACATCCGCCGCCTGGAATCCGGCACCTACGCCACGGTGAAGGTCGGGCAGGAGCCGAAGGCCACCCGCTACTTCCGTCCCGACTTCCGGGTCCGCCCGTTCGCCCCGGCGACCGCACGGCGAGCCGGAGGCGGTAGCGGAGCGTGGCCACGGAGGCTCTCGAGCGGTCGCCGAATCGACACAGACGCCGCGCAGGCCCGCTACGCCGAGATCGCCGCCGCGCTCGAGGACTCGGTCGCCAAGCACATGCGCGCCGATGTCACCGTCGGCTCTTTCCTGTCCGGCGGCATCGACTCCACCGCCATCGCGGCGCTGGCGATGCGGCACAACCCGAAGCTGATCACCTTCACCACCGGTTTCGAGCGCGAGGGCTACTCCGAGGTCGACGTGGCCGCCGAGAGCGCCGAGCTGATCGGCGCGCGTCACATCGTCAAGGTGGTCTCCCCCGCCGAGTTCGCCGCCGCCATCCCGGAGATCGTCTGGTACCTCGACGACCCGGTCGCCGACCCGGCGCTGGTGCCGCTGTACTTCGTGGCCAAGGAGGCCCGCAAGCACGTCAAGGTGGTGCTCTCCGGTGAGGGCGCCGACGAGCTGTTCGGCGGCTACACCATCTACCGGGAGCCGTTGTCGCTCAAGCCCTTCGAGTACCTGCCCGCCGGGCTGCGCAAGCTCGTGGGCACGCTCGGCGACAAGATCCCCGACGGCAAGCGCGGCAAGTCCCTGCTGCAGCGCGGGTCGCTCACCCTCGAGGACCGCTACTACGGCAACGCCCGCAGCTTCAACGACGCGCAGCTGCGCTCGGTGCTGCGCGAGTTCCGCCCCGAGTGGACCCACCAGGACGTCACCGCCCCCATCTACGCCCAGTCCGCGGGCTGGGACCCGGTCGCCCGCATGCAGCACCTCGACCTGTTCACCTGGCTGCGCGGCGACATCCTGGTCAAGGCCGACAAGATGACCATGGCCAACTCCCTGGAACTGCGCGTGCCGTTCCTGGACAACGAGGTCATGCGCGTCGCCCAGGGCCTGCCCTACGACCAGAAGATCACCAAGGAGACCTCCAAGTACGCGCTGCGCCAGGCGCTGGACGGGATCGTCCCCGACCACGTCCTCAACCGCGCCAAGCTCGGCTTCCCGGTCCCCCTGCGACACTGGCTGCGCGGCACCGAACTCTACGACTGGGCCGAAACCCAGATCGCGGAATCCCAGACCGACCACCTGCTGAACAAGCAGGCCATCCTGCGGATGCTGCGCGACCACCGCGCCGGCGTCTCCGACCATAGCCGCCGCCTCTGGACCCTGCTGGTCTTCATGGTCTGGCATGGCATCTTCGTCGAGGACCGGATCAAGCCGGAGATCCAGGAGCCGGTGTACCCGGTGTCCCTGTAGGACCCCCGAAGCCGAACGCCCCCTCGATC
>NZ_JBHXMY010000534.1:0-4037 GCF_042720195.1 Nocardia sp. NPDC058497
GCAGTACGTCAGCGCGACAGCGACTCCCGCAAAGACGGCGAGCAGCCACCAGCGGGGTGCAGCCAGGTCGCTGAGAAACCCGAGCAGGACGGTCATCAGGCCGGCGAACAGCACGATCCCGACCGGATCCATGTGCCGGGTGAACGAGGCGCTGCGGTTGCGGCGGTCGAGAGCCCCCCGAGGAACGAACACCAGGGTGGCGATGAGGCTCACCACGGCCAGCGGCACGTTGATGACGAACACCGACCGCCAGCCGAAGCCGGCGACAAGGGCGCCGCCGATCGGCAGCCCGATGGCCGCTGTCACCTGGCCTGCGGCCGCGACCAGGCTGAGGATCCGGCTGGGGAGGGGAACCACCGCGGCCTCGGCCTTCAGATTGATCATCATCATCGCCGTCGGATAGGCCGCAGAGGTCCCCAAACCGATGATCAGGCGGGAGGCCACCAGCCAGGAGATGTTCGGCGCCACCCAGCCGACCGCACCGCCGACCCCGACCAGCACGATGCCGGCCAGGAACACCGACCGCGCCCCGTAGCGGGTGGCCAGCCGGCCCATCAGCGGCTGGCAGACCGCGCTGACCAGGTACAACGCGGACACGAGCAGGGCTGTCTGGACCGCGGTCACGCCGAGGTCGTCCGCGATGCTCACCAGCGCGGTGGCGATGATGGACGAGTTGATCGGGTTGAGGGTGACTCCGAACAGGAGGGTCCAGGTGAACCCGCGGCTGAAGACGCGGCTTTCCGGGGTGGTGGTGCGCGGCATGGCTCAGGCCCGCGTCCGGCGCAGGGCCGCGAGGACGTCCGCGGTGGTGCCGGTCTCGGCGATGGCAGGCAGGGTGAGGGTGAGGCTGAGTCGATTGCGTTCGGCGTTCAGGTCCGTGACCGCGTCCGTGGGGACGGTGACGGAGTACCCCGCGTCGTAGGCCGCCCTGGCTGTGGATTCCACGCCCATCCCGGTCGCGATGCCGGTGACGACGACGTTGGTGACCGCCCGGTCGGCCAGCAGCCCGGTGACCTCCGCGGAGGTGAAGGCGCTCAGGGCCTTCTTCGCCACCCGCAGGTCCGTCTCGGTAACCGGCAGCCGCTCGTCGAGGACAGCGAAGTCGGCCTGGGGCTTGCCGCCGGGCAGCGGCACCTCGGTGCGCCCTGCGGGACGGCCGAGGGCGGTCACCCAGATGACCGGCAGCCCGGCCGCATGGAAGGCCTCGGCCAGCTCGGCGGTCCGCTCGACAATGCGCCGGGCGTCCTCGGCCTCGGCCACGGCGAGGATGCCGTTCTGGAGGTCGATCGCGATCAGCGCACTGACGGGGTCGATCCTGGTGATGCTCATGATTGTCCCTTCGATGGCGAGGTGGTATCGAAGCCGAGGAGGCGCCGGAGCAGGACGACCGCGTCGGCCAGCTGCCGCTGCTCGGCCGGGGTGAGCTCGGCGACGAGCCGACCGCGCAGCCAGTCCGCCTTGTGGGCGCGCACCGCCTCGATCGCGGCGGTGCCCTCGTCTGTCAGGTCCAGTCTGCGGCGACGGCCGTCGCGCGGATCCGGCGACACGGCGACCAGACCGGCGTCGACCAGCGTGGAGACCGTGCTGCTCATCGACTGAGGGCTCACGTACTCCGCCCGGGCCAGCTCGGCACTGGTCGCACCCGGCGCCTGATGCAGCCGGGCCAGCACGGTCTGCTGCGGCAGGGTGAGATCGCCGACAGCCTGCGACGCGCCGCTCAAGCGACGGGTGTATGCCCATATCAGGGCACGGATGTCTTCGGACAGCTCGGCGGGATCCACGGCATTCGACATACTTGCAGGGTACATATAATCATGAAAACTGATCAGTGTTCCTGATTATTCCCGTGGGTCGGCGGGGATGCCGACGAACATCGAACGCTGGTCTCCCTCCTGACCGGGAGGGAGACCAGCCCTCTCGGTTGAGCGGGTGCCGAGGCACCGGCCCGTGCCAGGCTTCTACCTGCCCGCCGACGAGCGCGACGGGCAGGGGCTGACAGTGTGGGAACCGGTCACTGCCGGGCTCGACTATGGCCGGTGGCCGGCTGCCGCGTACTTCTACACCGCGCCGGCACCAGGCGACCGCTCCGTCGAAGATCGCTTTCGGCCCGTCACCGGTGATCCGTGCCTGATCCGCGATCCACGCCGCGCGCAGCGCTGACCAGTTCCGCCTGACCTTGGCGTCGGCGTCATGGCCGTTCCGTCGGCAGTTCCCCGTACAACTGCCGCGCGCGGGTGGTCAGCAGCGGTAGCAGGATGGTGCGCCAAGTCGGCAGGTGCACTGTTTCCGACTGGCCACCGGCGACGAACTCGCGCTCGGCGGCGGTGTCGTCGATGTCGATACCCACCAGGTGGGTGAACTCGTGCCGCAGCAATGCCGCGAACTCCGTCGCCGTCTCCGGTACCGGGACGGCACAGATTCTGTCGCGCAGCACATCCCACGCCACCGGATCGCCGGGCGCTCCCCACTGCCGCGGTCGCCGATCGAAGAGTCGGGCTATCTCGGAAGTATCCGGCACCCGCCGAATCCTACCGAGGACCCGGGGATGTCATCGGCACTGCTCGGCACCGATGCTGCCGACGATCAGGTCGGTGAGGGCGCCGACCGCTTCGTCCGCTGTCGTCGCGCCTCGGTTGAGCTCTGCGCCCAGGGTTTCGGCGGCGCCGAGAACCGCGACGCAGCGCAGCCGGAGCGCGGCGGCGTCGAGGCTGGAGTAGGGCAGCAGGGCGGTGGCCATCCAGTCGCGGTAGCTGTCGAGCATATCGTGCTGGATCGACTGGACGTCCGGATTGCCTTTCAAGGCGGCGGAGATCGCGTCGAATTCGGGCATGTCGGTGGCGCAGGCGAAGTAGGCGGCGCTCATCACCCGGGCGATCTCGTCGGCGATGGGTTCGGCGGCGCGGACGGCTTGTTCCGTGGCGAGGCGGTGTCGTTCGTCGAGCCGGCGGTAGAGGGCGAGGAGCAGTTCGGGGCGGGTGCCGAAGTGGTCGTACACGATCGGCCTGCTCACCCCCGCGGCTTCGGCGAGCGTCACGAGCGTCAGCCCGTCGGTGCCGTGCTCGCGCACCATCGTCAGTGCGGTGTCGAGCAACTGCTCGCGCCGGGCCGCCTTGGAGAGCCGGGGTGATCGTGCGGGCATCGTCCTCCCTTGCGTCATGCCGCCAGCTTAGCTACAAAGAGTAAGTTACAGAATGTAGCTTAATGGCTGGGAGAGAAAATCACCATGGAGCATTCGCCCTCCGTCCTGATGCTGGGCGGTTCGGGACAGGCCGGGTCCGATACGGCGGCCCTGCTGCGTCGATGGCACCCGACGCTGCCGCTGACGATCGCCGGCCGCGATCTCGACCGAGCCCAGCGGGTCGCCGACTCACTCGGCACCGCGAACGCCGTGACAGTCGACCTGAGACGGCGCGATCTGGGTCTGCCTGCTGAGGCGGCCTACTCGGCGGTCGTCGCGACACTATGGGACGACCGGCTCAACGGGCTCGCCTATGCCCAGGACCACGGGTTGCCGTACCTCAGTATCTCGAGCGGCCTGTTCGATATCGGACCGGAAGTCGTCACGGGCGCCCAACGGGCAAGCACCGCACCGATTCTGGTGGCGAGCCACTTCCTCGCCGGTCTCGCGGTGCTCGCAGCACTGCACGAAGCACGGGAGTTCGACCGGGTCGACAGCGTCCGGCTCGCTGCCGTGCTCGACGAGACGGACACGGGCGGGCCCGCCGGAATCGCCGACCTCGAACGCTGGTACGCCGTGACCTCGGCCGGCCTGGTGCGCCGTGACGGCGTCTTCACCTGGCTCGCCGCCGAGGATGCCCAGGTGGAGGTGCGCACTGTCGACGGCACCCGCTTGGCGGGGCAGTCCATCCCGATTCTCGATGTGCCGACCCTGGCGATGGCGACCGGCGCGCCGGATGTCCGCGTCGACCTGGCGGTCGGGGAAACCCCGAGCAGGCTCCGGGGCGAACCCGCCTCGATCGAAATCCGCATCGACCTGCGCGGAACCGATGCGGCGGGCGCTCCACTGAGCAGGAGCC
>NZ_JBHXMY010000535.1:0-2922 GCF_042720195.1 Nocardia sp. NPDC058497
CACGCGCACGAAGAGGCCTGATCGTATGCGAGGTCACCGAGTGGCAGGATTAGGCGAAGGTCACTTAGCCTCGATCGATGCCCTGGTGGCGGTAGCACCGACGCCCAGCACGTGCACACTATGGCCGATAGGGATCCACCAGACTGGTCGGGGTTCGGGCCGTATCCAATACGTTCTGCGGAAATCTCTCACCCGCAATGTAATAGCGCGCTCTCGTTCGCCCGACAGGCTGCAAAATATCTCGCTGCGCCAGCACCTTCAGATCACGTTGGGCCTGCTGCACGCTCAGCCCTTCGCTTGCCCCGTACCGTGACCTGCGAACTCGCCCGGCCATCGCCACATCATGGAGGGCGGAGACGATACGGTCGTCAAGTCCGGTCTGCGCCGCGAACTCCGACGATTGTTCCCATACCCGGCCCGACCGCTCGAACCTCGCGTGCACGGTCTGCGCCTGCTGGTGATAGGCGAGCAGGTTGAAGCTTATCCATTCGGAGACGTCCTGATCAGGTCGGTAGTGGGCGCCGCGGCGGGCCAACACCTGGTAGTACTCCCAGGTGTTTCCTGGGCGACCGAGCCAGGCCTCGATCGACGAGAACTCCGGTGCCAGTACACCTTCCCGCGCGATCAGCAGGGTCTGCAAGGACCGCGACATTCGGCCGTTGCCGTCACACCAGGGGTGAATCGACACCAGGTGGAGGTGAGCCATTGCCGCTCGGACGAGTGCGTGCGTGTCGTCGGGAGTGTTCAGCCAGGCCATCAGTTCGTCCGCGAGGGCGGGTAACTGTTCGGCGTCGGGAGCTGTATAGGCCGCGATACTGGGGTCTCGCGCGTCGGTTACGTAGACCGGACCGGAGCGCCATTGACCGGCGGGCTTGCGGGATGTGTGGCGGTGGCCCTGCAGGATCCAGTGCAGCGCGTTCAACTGCCCCTTGCTGAAACGGAAGTCCGGGGCGTCGTGCAGCGTCTGCAGGTAGGTCATCATCCGCTGGTAGGCCAGGGTCTCCTCGCGATCCTCGTCGGATACATCGACGTCCTGCTCACCAGCCATCAGGTCCTCGACATCCACAGTGGAGACCTTGAATCCCTCGATCGAGTTCGACGCCGCCACGGCGTCAGCGGTGAGGAACTTCCGGAGGCCGCCGGCCCACTTCGCCGGGACGCTCTGCACCTGGTGCCGCAGCCGGTCCCGCATGCTGTCGACCTCAGCCAGGACCGTCTCGTCCTGGCTGTTCAGCTGCGGTGTCGGATACAACATCCCTCTATGATGCATTGACGTGATCATTACGTCAACGCATCGCCATCGCGCCGAGGGCAGCGTTGACCACCCGCGTATTCCGCACCGGAGTGTGGGATTTTCCGCTGGTGTGCCGACACCATTCGCGCTGATCTCGCCCTAGTGTCAGAGACATGGCTGATGACGACGTGCAGTACCGCATCGAGCACGACACGATGGGTGAGGTTCGGGTTCCCGTGGACGCACTGTGGCGGGCGCAGACGCAGCGGGCTGTGGAGAACTTTCCGATCAGTGGGCGGGGGTTGGAGCGGGCGCAGATTCGGGCGCTCGGGCTGCTGAAAGCTGCTTGTGCGCAGGTCAACAAGGATTTGGGGCTGCTGGATCCGGGAAAGGCCGACGCGATTGTCGCCGCGGCGAACGAGATCGCCGAGGGGCGGCACGATGATCAGTTCCCGATCGATGTGTTCCAGACCGGGTCGGGTACCAGTTCCAACATGAACGCCAACGAGGTGATCGCCTCGATCGCCGCGCGGAACGGCGTGAGCGTGCACCCCAACGACGATGTGAACATGTCGCAGTCGTCCAACGACACCTTCCCCACCGCCACGCATCTGGCCGCTACCGAGGCCTTCATCACCGATCTCGTTCCGGCGCTGGAACATCTGCGGATCGCGCTGCTGGACAAGTCGGAGCAGTGGCGCACCGTGGTGACGTCGGGCCGCACGCATCTGATGGACGCGGTGCCGGTGACGCTGGGTCAGGAGTTCGGTGGGTACACCCGGCAGATCGAGGCGGGGATCGAGCGGGCGCTGGCCACCCTGCCGCGCCTTGGCGAGCTGCCGATCGGTGGCACCGCGGTCGGCACCGGGCTCAACGCGCCCGTCGGCTTCGGTACCAAGGTCGTCGCGGAACTGGTGCGCACCACCGGAATCGACGCGCTGCGCGAGGCACACGATCACTTCGAAGCCCAGGCCGCGCGCGACGGGCTGGTCGAGGCCTCCGGTGCGCTGCGCACCATCGCGGTCAGCCTCACCAAGATCGCCAACGACATCCGCTGGATGGGTTCGGGCCCGCTGACCGGGCTCGGCGAACTCCAGCTGCCGGACTTGCAGCCGGGTAGCTCGATCATGCCGGGCAAGGTGAATCCGGTTCTGCCCGAAGCGGTCACGCAGGTGGCGGTGCAGGTGGTCGGCAACGACGCGGCGATCGCCTTCGGCGGGGCGAGCGGAGCGTTCGAGCTCAACGTGTACATCCCCGTGATGGCCCGCAACCTGCTCGAGTCGATCCGCCTGCTGGCCAACGTCTCTCGCCTCTTCGCCGACAAGTGCGTCGTCGGCTTGGTCGCCAACGAGGAGCACCTGCGCACCCTCGCCGAGTCCTCCCCGTCGATCGTCACCCCGCTGAACTCGGCCATCGGCTACGAGGAAGCCGCCGCGGTCGCCAAACAGGCTCTGCGCGAGAAGAAGACGATCCGCCAGACGGTGATCGACCGCGGCCTCACCCCGGACAAGCTCTCTGTCGAGGAGCTCGACAGCAAACTCGACGTGCTGGCGATGGCCAACGTGGAGCGCGACTCCTGAGACGAGGGGGGGGGGGGGCGGCCGGGGGGGGGTGGGGGGGGGGGCGTGTGGCAACAATAAACAGAGAGCGAGTGGCGCAGCCCGCCCGCGCCGGCGCGCGCCGGAGGG
>NZ_JBHXMY010000535.1:2932-4035 GCF_042720195.1 Nocardia sp. NPDC058497
GTGGGGGGCCCCACAACACCACCGGGGCGGGGGGGGCTCGCCCCCGGGGGCGCCCCCACCCTGCCCCCCCCCCCCGCCCCCCACGTGGGGGGGCCCCCCCCGTTCGTGCGAAAGATCAGGCCAGGTGGGCCAGTTCGGCGCGAGCCTTCTCGCCGGCTTCGGTGAAGTCGGTGCGGGTGAAGATGTTCCAGCGCTGCAGCAGCGGCTTGAAGACCAGTTCGGCCTCGTTCGCGGGGTCGTAGATGCCGGCCTCGGCCAGCGCCTCGTCACTGGAACCGCCGCCGGGCAGCTCCACGTGCGGTACCCGGAAGGCGGCGACCTGGTCAGCGATCGCGCGCACGGCCTGGTCGGGGACCAGATCGAGGGCGGCGGCGACGAGGGTGGCGAAGAACTCGGCCTGCAGTTCGTCGTCGACGGCCAGTTTCTCGGCCATCGCGGTGACGACCAGGTTCTCGCCGAGGGCGGCGGTGTTGCGGTGCCGGATCGCGGCGGCGAGCTCTTCGAAGGCGCAGGTGGCCAGCACGTCGATGAGGTGCAGCGGAGGACGGTTGAACCCTGCGGTCATGTGCGCCATGCGGGCCCGCTCGAGCGCGACCGGATCGACCGCGCGCGTCACCATCAGGTAGTTGCGGATCATGATCTCGTGGCGGTTCTCCTCGGCCGTCCACCGGCCGACCCAGCGCCACCACGGGCCGGTGCGCAGATGCTTGCCGAGCTCACGGTGGTAGGACGGCAGATTGTCGGCGACCAGGACGCTCACCGTCAGCGCGAGCTTGGCGGTCGCGCTCAGCTCGGACTGGTCCGGGGTCCAGTCGGTGCCGCCGAGGAAGGCGAAGTTGCGGCCGTCCGCCCACGGCACCAACTCGTGCGGCTGCCAGCCCTCGGCCACCTCGATGTGCCGAGCCAGGTTGGTTTCCACCACGTCAGCGAGCGAATCCAGCAGCTCACGGTCGGTCATAGTTTTCTGCACCCCGACAACCTAGCGGTTCGGCCGTGGGGGGGGGGGGGGCGGGCGGGGGGGGGGGGGGCCCCCCCCGCGCGGGGCGCCGCGCGCGGGGGTGTGTGACGGGGGGGGGGGGTGTTTTATAAAAAAACAAAACCCC
>NZ_JBHXMY010000536.1:0-4033 GCF_042720195.1 Nocardia sp. NPDC058497
CACCTCACCAAAGGTGAACGGGCCCTTGACGTTTCGTCGCGCCTATTCGGCGGCGGGGGCCTGCTCGGCGATCTGCTTGCGGACCTCGTCCATGTCGAGGCCCTTGACCTGGGTCACCAGATCCTCGAGCGCGGCAGGCGGCAGCGCGCCCGGCTGGGCGAACACGAGCACGCCCTCGCGGAAGGCCATGATCGTGGGGATGGACTGGATGTTCGCCGCGGCGGCGAGTCCCTGCTCGGCTTCGGTGTCGACCTTGCCGTACACCACATCGGTGTGCTTGTCGGAGGAAGCCTCGTAGGTGGGTGCGAAGCTGCGGCACGGACCGCACCAGGAAGCCCAGAAATCGACGAGGACCACGTCGTTTCCGGTGATGACTTCGTCGAAGTTCTGCTGGGTCAGCGTCTGGGTGGCCATGACGTCCCTTCCTTGTCGGTGTCCCCGGCTGTAACGCCGTGGCGTCCCTCTATCTTCCACCGATCAGAATGCGCTCCTGCCGGGCCTCCCCGTCCCAGCGGCGAATGCCCACCACAACGGCCGGAAAATCCTTGTCGGTGGCCACCGCTTCGACCGCGTCGCCGAGCCGCTCCGGCGGGACCCGGCGGGCCAGCGTCACGTGCGGTGTCCACGCGTCGGGCCGCATGGTCGCGGGGACGCCGGGGCAGGGTTCGACCAGGTGATAGACGCGGCGGTGCAGGGCGAGCAGGTCCTCGGTGACCACGACCGGGCGCACCAGGATCGGCCTGCGCGCCCCGAAGACCAGCAGCCCGCCCAGCCGGATCGGCAGCGGATGGAACTCGATCCCGGCCAGCCCGCGGTCGATCCGGGGCCAGATCTCGCGCGCCACCGCCACCGTCACGTGCGGCCGGTGGGTGGCGCCGCGAGGGCTGGCGATGCCCGCCTGCGCCAGCACCGCCCACTGCCTGCGGACCTCGTCCGCGCTGTCGTCGTCCAGGAGCAACTCCACCGACTGCACCATGACTGCAGAAAGTAGTCGCTGCGGCGTGTCCCCGTGGTCAGGTCGGCCCCGACAGGCGCGAGGATGGTGGCGTGAACGGTACGAAGAATCTGCGGCTCGGTGTGATCGACGGTGACGGAATCGGCCCCGAGGTGGTCGCCGCGACGCGGGCGGTCGTCGACGAGGCGATCGGCGCGGCGGGGCTGGGGCCGGTGGAGTGGGTGCCGCTGCTGATGGGTCACGAGGCCATCGCGGCCTGCGCCGACCCGCTGCCGGAGCAGACGCTGCGCGCGCTCGAGGACCTCGATGCCTGGATCCTCGGCCCGCACGACAACGCGTCCTATCCCGCGAACATGCGGGTCGCGCCGGGCGGGGTCATCCGCAAGCGGCTCGGTCTCTACGCCAATATCCGGCCCGCGGTGGCGTTCGCCGGGGTGCGGTCGACGGCGCCGGACATCGACCTGGTCATCGTGCGGGAGAACAGCGAAGGTTTCTACGCCGACCGCAACATGTTCGCCGGGTCGGGGGAGTTCCGGCCGACGCCCGATGTGGCGATGGCGGTGGCGGTGATCACCCGGCAGGCGTGCGAGCGGATCGCGCATCAGGCGCTGCGGCTGGCGCGGGGGCGGCGCAAGCGAGTCACCGTGGTGCACAAGGCGAATGTGCTGCCGATGACGACCGGATTGTTCCGCGACGTGTGCTACGAGGTGGCCGCGCGGTACCCGGACGTGCGGGTCGACGACGAGCACGTCGACGCGATGGCCGCGCACCTGGTCCGGGCGCCCGGCGAGTACGACGTGATCGTCACCGAGAACCTCTTCGGTGACATCCTGTCGGATCTTGCGGGCGAGCTGGCGGGCTCGCTGGGCATGGCCGCGTCGCTGAACTGTTCGGACACCAAGGCGATGGCGCAAGCCGTGCACGGCGCCGCGCCGGGTCTGGCCGGACGCAATCGCGCCAATCCGGCGGCCCTGCAGCTGTCGGCGGCGATGTTGTTGCGGTGGTTGGCCGTTCGCCACGACGACCGCGGACTCGACGACGCGGCCGACCGGATCACCCGTGCCGTCGCCGCCACTCTGGCGGCCGGAATCGCGACCGCGGATCTCGGCGGTCTGGCTTCCACCAGCGAATTCACCGAGCAGGTCAGAGCGCGCGTGCACCGTAGGTGAACCGACCCCTTTCACATTGGCTGATT
The DNA here is from genome assembly GCF_042720195.1 of Nocardia sp. NPDC058497. NCBI lineage: Bacteria > Bacillati > Actinomycetota > Actinomycetes > Mycobacteriales > Nocardiaceae > Nocardia > Nocardia sp. NPDC058497. The sequence goes on from NZ_JBHXMY010000536.1 coordinate 2,151, forward strand.
AATCTTCGGTTACTGTCGCACCACGCTGTGTCCGGTTCGCATACATTGCCAAACAGGCGCTGACACGTGGCCGGCGTCGACGTGAAATGTGGAGGCTCCTTTGTCTGTTCGAACTGTTCTCGGCCGCGGCGCCGTGCGGCTGCTGTGTACGGTCGCCGGTGGTGCGCTGGTGCTGAGTGGCTGCACCACCAACACCGAGGGTGACACCTCCACGGTGACGAAGGTGTCGGTGGAGAAGGTCGACGCGCTCGCCGCGGCCCTCCCCGACAAGGTCAAGCAGGCAGGCAAGATCGTCGTCGGCGTCAACGTGCCCTACCAGCCGAACGAGTACAAGGATGCCAGCGGCAAGATCGTCGGCTTCGACGTCGACCTGCTCGACGCCGTCGCGACCACCCTCGGACTGAAGGTCGACTACGTCGAATCCTCCTTCGAGAAGATCATTCCCGCGATTCAGGCAGGCACCTACGACGTGGGTATGTCCTCGATCACCGATTCGCGCGAACGCGAACAGCAGGTCGATTTCACGACTTATTTCTCCGCGGGCATCCAGTGGGCCCAGCAAACCGGTAAAGCGATCGATCCCGACAATGCGTGCGGCAAGAAAGTCGCCGTACAGTCCACTACGGTCGAGCACACCGAAGAGATTCCCGCCAAGAGCGCCAAGTGCGTCGCCGACGGCAAGCCCGCCATCGATATGAAGGCCTTCGACGAGCAGAGCGCGGCCACCAATGCCCTGGTGCTCGGCCAGGTCGACGCGATGTCGGCCGATTCGCCGGTCACCGCCTACGCCATCAAGCAGAGCGAGGGCACGATCGAGGCCGCGGGCCCGCTGTTCGATTCCGCGCCCTACGGCTGGGCCGTGCAGAAGGGCTCGCCGCTGGCGGTGTCGCTGCAGAAGGCGCTGCAGCACCTGATCGACAACGGCAAGTACGGCGAGATCACCACCAACTGGGGCGTGCAGGAGGGTCAGATCAAGACCTCGGTGATCAACGGCGCAGTGAGCTGACGTGACCGAGAAGGACAAGACGGTGGAGGTGCCCGGACCGGGCACCGAACCCGAACCGATCACAGCGGTCCCGCTGCGCAGGCCGGGCCGCTGGATCGCGGCGGCAATCATCCTGATCCTGGTGGGATTGTTCGTCTACGGTGCCGCGACGAATCCCGCCTACCGGTGGGACACCTTCGGCAAGTACCTGTTCGACACCCGGATCACCGCGGGCGCGATCGTCACCCTGGAACTCACCGTGCTCGCGATGGCGATCGCGGTGGGCCTGGGCACGGTGCTCGCGGTGATGCGCCTGTCCCCGAACCCGGTGCTGCGCACCACCGCCTGGGTGTACCTGTGGATCTTCCGCGGCACCCCGGTGTTCGTGCAGTTGGTGTTCTGGGGTCTCGTGCCCTCGCTGTACAAGCAGATCCACCTCGGGGTGCCGTTCGGGCCGCAGTTCTTCGAGTTCGACGTGCAGAACCTGCAGGCGGCGTTCCTGTTCGCGGTGCTCGGCCTCGGCCTCAACGAGGCCGCCTACATGGCCGAGATCGTGCGCGCGGGCATCAACTCCGTCGGTGAGGGGCAGCGCGAGGCCTCGGTGGCGCTGGGCATGTCGTGGACGCAGACCATGCGCCGCACCGTGCTGCCGCAGGCCATGCGGGTGATCATCCCGCCGACCGGCAACGAACTGATCGGCATGCTCAAGACGACCTCGCTGGTCACCGCGATCCCGCTGAGCACCGACCTGTTCGGCCGCGCGCGTGACATCTACGGCGTGAACTTCCAGCCGATCCCGCTGCTGCTCGTCTGTGCCACCTGGTACCTGGCGATCACCAGCGTGCTCATGGTCGGGCAGTACTACTTGGAGCGCTACTACTCGCGCGCTGCCACCCGC
>NZ_JBHXMY010000537.1:0-4024 GCF_042720195.1 Nocardia sp. NPDC058497
CGCGGCCCAACCCCCGCCCCACCCCCCGTGAGCGAGTTACCGGTTTCGCGCCCGGGGTTCTGGGGGGTATCCCCCCCCCGCCCCGGGGCCCGCGCCGCCGGATCATCACCGAGCGCCAGGCAGCGCCTGATCCGTTCCGAGGTGAGTCCGGCGATCCCGGCGAACTGTTTGCGTCCGATGCCGAGGGCGGTCGCCGCGTCGGCGCGTTCCCGGATCGCGACCAGGAAACCGAGGGTCAGCAGGTGCTGCTGCAGGCAGATCTCGTCGGCCATCCGGCGCAACGCGGAGTTCGAGAAATCGGTGAAGCGCAGATCGCTCAGCAGCGGGCCGGAGTAGTCGGCCATGCCCTCCTCGGCCGGGTCGATCTCGGCTAGTTCCAGGTTCGCCGCAACGGAATTCGCCAGGATCGCGGCATTGCGGGGGACAGCGGGCGGGACGTGGGCGGGGTCGATGACGACCGTCCACGCGCACACCGGCGTGCGGTCGGCGGGTGTGCGCGGGGGCCGGTGCACAGGCCGTACCTGGGCGTGCGGGTTGGTGGCCAGTGCCGTCGCGTCGAAGGTGGGGTCTTCGATGTCGTGGCACATCGCCACCACGAATTCCTCGCCCATCGGCTCGACATCGGCCAGCGCGCCGCAGTGGTCGAGCCAGAACTCGCCGTGATCGTGGTCGTCGACCCGGAAGCGGAAGTCCATGAACTGCGGCGGCGCACCGATATCGAGTTGCAGCCCTTTGAAGATCGTCTCGACGCCGTCCCCGGTGATGCCGAGGGCGCGCCGCATCCGGCGCGTGTAGACGGGACTGGCCAGCTGCCATTCCTCGATGGCGACCGCGGTCATCCCCTCCCGGCCGAAGGCGGCGATGGTGTGCGCCATGCCGGAGCGGTCGATGAGGTGACCGCTCAGGAGCAACTCCGGGACCAGCGCCGCCAGCTGGTCCCGGGACAGATCGGCATACCTGCTCACGGGTGTCACCACAGAGACGCGGGCGATTCGCCGACGCGATACCAACCGGGGAGCGGGCCACCCGACACCGAGCGCTCGATGCGCTTCTGCATGCCGGGAGACAGGGCCCGGTCGGTGATCATGTCGAGGAACAAGGCGGAGACATTGCCGAAGTCGAAGAAGTCGCGCTGCCACGACCATTGGAAGTCGCCGCCGTAGCGGAACCAGCTGCCGCCGATGCCCTCGGGGGAGTAGTGGCGGCCGTCAGGACGTTGGCCCTCGTTGACCTGCTTCCAGAATCCGATGACGGTCCCGCTGCGATCGTCGACGACGAACTCCTGGTACGGATAGGTCCAGCCCTCGAGACCCATCATCTCCTGGCCGAGCGCGAGGTCACGGATCTCCTCGCGCCCGACCGCCATGAACTCCTGCTTGGGGCCGTAGTTCCACCCGTAGGTCGCGTCGACTGTGTACATCTCGGCGAGGGGCTTCCAATCGCCCTTCTCCTCGCACCGCTGGTTCTCCACCACCCAGCGCCGAACCATCTCGTCGAGTTCGGCCCGCTCGAAACCTGCCATCACACTGTGCCTTTCGATGTGGAGTCGGCATCGCCACCGTCAGCGATCGACAGAGCTTGCGTGGGACACCAGCGGATCGCGGCCTGGACGGCATCGCGGTCGGCGGGGCCCGGGCTGGGATCGGTGATCTGGACCGTGCCGCGCTTGGGCACCGTGAAGACCGCGGGCGCCTCGTCCTGGCACACCCCGTGCCCCTGGCACAGGTCCGCGTCGACCACGATTCTCATGACGAACTCCCTTCCTCGGTCGGCAGCGGGCGCAACGGCGCCTCGGGCTGCACTTCCACGAGCACCATGTGGGCCCCACGCGGCACCGAGACCACAGTCGCGACCGCGTCGGCCAGGTGCTCGGGCCGCAGCATGTACGGGTGGCGGGCGAAACCCCAGTCCTTCCAGTCCTGCAGCAGCGGCCCGACTACCTCGGGTGTCGAGTCCATCCCCATGCCCGTCAGGGTGGGGCCGGGTCGCACCAGCGAGGCACGGATCCCGGAGCCCTCGAGCTCCATCCGCAACTGACCTACCATGGCTTCCAGTCCGTTCTTGGCCGCGCTGTAGGCGCCGCTGCGCGGGCGCGGATTGTCGGCGCAATCGGAGGAGATCACCACGAGATCACCGCGCCGCCGCGCCGCCATCCCGGGCAGCACCCGGTGGATCAGCCGCTGCGCACCGACCAGATGGACCTGCACCTGGTGCAGGAATCGTTCTGGGTCCAACTCGCCGACGAGCGCGAATTCGATATCGCCCGCACCGGATACGAGGATCTCGGTGGGACCGAGCGCGTCTTCGGCGGCGGTCACGAAGGCGTCGACGGACGCGGCATCGGTGACGTCGAGATGGTGGGCGAAGGCCTCGCCGCCACCCGCGCGGATCTTGGCGGCGAGGTCTTCGCACCGCTGCACCCGGCGCGCGCCCAGCGCCACCGGATGGCCGAGTTCGGCCAGGGCCACCGCAGTCGCGGCGCCGATGCCGGAGGACGCGCCCGCCACCAGCGCGGGCCTGCGTTCGGGGTTCGGTTCGAATCGGGGCACTAGCGGACCTCTACTGTGATGGGGAGTTTGGCGAAGCCACGGACATTGGTCGAATGCACGCGCACGATCCCGCCGGGGTCGACGGCGAAACTCGCGACCCGGTTCGCGAACTCGCCGAGCACGACGCTCGCCTCGAGACGGGCCAGATGCGCGCCGAGGCAGAAGTGCACGCCGGCACCGAAACTCGCGAGCATGCCACCGTCGTTGCGGTCGATCCGGTAGCTGTCGCCGTCGGTGAACGCCGCCGGATCCCGGTTGGCCGAGCCGATCAGCAACAGCACCTTCGCCCCCGCCGGGATCGTCCCACCGTGGTAGTCGAGCGCGACCGCCGCGGTGCGGGCGACGATCTGGCTCGAGGTGTCGTAGCGCAGGGTCTCTTCGACCCAGTCGGCGACCAGGTCGGGGTCGGCGGCGACCTTGGCGTACTCAGCCGGGTTGGCCGCCGCCCAGTAGAGGGCGTTGCCGAGAAGCTTTGTGGTGGTTTCGTTTCCGGCGACGACCATCAGGAACATGAAGCCGATGATCTCGTCGTCGGTGAGGGTGTCGTCGTCGATCTCGGCCTCGAGCAGCGCCGAGGTGAGGTCGTCGCGGGGCTCGGCCCGGCGCTGAGCGACCATGTCGGCGTAGTAGCCGAACAGGCGGATCGAGGCGTCGATCGCGTCGGCGGGCACGTCGAGGACGCCCTCTTCGCGGTGCACCACCAGATCGGCCAGCCGGCGGATCTCGCCGCGATCGGACTCCGGGACGCCCATGAGTTCGGAGATGACATCCATCGGCAGCTTGCCCGCGACCTCGTCGATCCAGTCGAAGCTGCCGCGCGCCAGGGTGGGTTCGAGATGCTCCAGCGTGATCTGCCGGATCCGGTCCTCCATCTCGGCCACGCGTTTCGGAGTGAATCCCTTGTAGACGAGCCTGCGCATGCGCATATGCCGTGGATCGTCCATTGCCAGGAACGACATGACCCGATGCGCATGCGGTCCCCACGCCGCCGGATCCAGGGAAACACCATTGGCGCTGGAGAGCCGATTGCTGTCCCGAAAAGCCGCGATCACATCGGAATGGCGGGAGAGCGCCCAGAAATCGAGATCCGGATTGTGGTAGAGCGGTGCCTCGGTGCGCAATCGGTGGTAAGTCGGATACGGATCCTCGTGGAATCGGTAGTCGTACGGGTCGAAATGCACGGGCTCCACAGCGGCGCTGGTCATCGCGAATACCCCGGTTCCGATCGGACGTCCCCGACAGCTTCGGGACTGATCGGGCCCGAGGGAGACACGTAGCTGGACATGTGTCTGGACGGTACCACCGACCTGTGCGCGGCACAACGGTTTCGGGGAGGATCGACTCGATGGCTCGTGTCGGTGCCAGGTCGTCGGATGCGATCAAAAGTGCTGGTAATAAACATATTCAAGCTCACGAGCGAGGCTGAGTTCGGGTAGTTTCGCCCGATCCGAAAACTGGTCAGCAATCTGGAACAG
>NZ_JBHXMY010000538.1:0-4022 GCF_042720195.1 Nocardia sp. NPDC058497
CCCATACCTCGTTCAGTTCATTACTGATCACTGCCACCTTGTGTGCATCAACCAGGTTTTCGGTAATCGGTGTCAGGGTATCATTCAGCTGGCCGAGTTCACCCTTCGGCTTATCCTTCCCTGAAATCTTTTCGAGCAGGTTCTTGGCTGCCGCCACCAGATTTCTTATCTTGTCCAAAATAGGCTTGATGGAATTCCAAACTTGCATGCAGATATTACCCAGTGAGACTATCTGCCAGGTCGTGCCGAGAAATGGCACCTTCTTGAGCGCCACCTTGACTGCGGTTTTGCCGTCAGTGACGTCGACTTCTTTTTGCAACAAGTCCTTGAGCTGCATAGCGATCGCGATGCAGCCCTGAGTCACTTCCTCGGCAATAATTGTGAGAACGTGATCGACAGACCTGCCAACTGGCCCCCACCATTCAACGGATTTACTGAGATCCCGCGCATAGTTTTCGAAGGATATCGCAGCTTTCCCGTCCCAAAAATTACTGAGCTGAAGTGAGCTCCAGCTAATGTTCTTTGAACACGCCTCCATCGCATTACCATACGTACGGTATGCCCCGCCGAGTCTACGGAATTCGTTCCAGTTTCCCTCTAGCGGCTCGAAAAGCTCACCGAGCGGGCTCCACTTTTCGTCCGTCGCAAGTCGGATCCCTTCATTGAAATCACCGAGCCATCCCGTCTTGTCCTCGATCGCCTTGACGAGGTTCTCCTCAAGTCCATCCGGCGCCGGCAATTCAAGATTTTCGGGGGCGGTGTACGAGATCGGGTCGGGGTAGCTTTCAGTAATTCCCTGCCCGGCAACCGATGGCGAACTCTCACGTCCACCAATATTCATTGTGTGGCTATTCAACGCGGCGTAAGTGCGCTGGTCTGTATCATGATACATCCACGCCGCCCGATTCAGATTTATCGAGGTGCCTTCAGTTGCTGACGAGAAGTTCTTGGAGGACTGATTGGCCGTGTCTCTCAAATCAGTCGCTGCGGGGACAATCTTAGAGATGATATCGCCCATCATCTTATCGGACGGCGTCCCGTGATTGTTTATGTAACTGGCCGCATTTGTAAGATCGCCTGCAATCTCTCGGAATACCACCGCGATTCCCGCGATCTCATCCGGATGCGCCCTGAAAATGTCGTTGTCGCCCACTTCTAATACCCGCCCGTAGTGTGGTTGCCATAGATGCGATGCATCTCATTGTCGATCCATCGCACCATTATTGATTGAAGGTCAGAATTTGTTCCCGGCTCGATTCGGATGCGGTCGCTGTTCTTGTGGTGGATGTACCGACCATCGCTTTCGAAATCGAACCACTCGATGACCCGGCGAGGGATGTCGCGGGTATGGAAGTCGCCAATTCGGAGAGCCGCACATCCCGAGCCAGCGAGAGGGCGGTCGATCAGTCGGTCGTACCGCTCGCGGGGAGAGTTCCTGGCCGTATCGGTGAAGTAGTTCGTGCGGTCAGGTGCAAGGTCTTGGATGTGAAACTCGTCGGGCCGATGTCGACCGGGGGCGCAGGGAGGGATTCGGGTGGCGATACCCTTACCGAGGTTCTCGGGTCGTCCCCGTCGAACCCAGATCGGTCCATCGGCACCGTTGACGACTGTTTGCGCGGCGATGACCGCATTGTGTAGGTCCCTGGCACCCACGATTCTGTAATGGGTGTGATTGCCGGAGTCTTCGACCCCGTTATCAGCGGAGACTTCTAGTCGGATGTCAGCCGTAGCGAGGGTGTTCAGCGCGAGCGCGATCGCCGCCGATTCCGCATCTGTATACCTCGCACGGACCTCTCGACCGTGAGCGTCGAACTCCTCGCGGTAGCGGAAGCGGCTGGTGAAGTGCAGTGGGCGGGGGAAGCGGTCGCGGCCGTCGTTCAGCCAGAGCGCGGCGAAATCGTCAGGGTCCCAGGTCCATTCCGACATCAGGCGTCTCCCGACGTGCGGTCCGTGCGCGGCGGGTTGGCCGAGGGTAAGTGACTGCCGAGCACACCACCGCGAACCGTTGAGGGCCGGTCCCCGATGCGCTCATTCGTGTTGGCTTCTGTGATCAGGTACTCGGGAATCTTGTGTTCGGATTCGTCGTCTTTGCCACGGCCTGCACCAGCGCCCATCATGCCGGGCATGCCCGACATTCCGCGGGCTCCGGCTGATGCGGCGCTCGCGGCGGCGGCCGCTGCTGCCGGCGCGGATGTCGGCAGCCCACCCGGCAGCGCGGCACCCGCCTTCGGCGCGGCTGGTGACCCAGTGCCAGGCGAACCGCCTGTCCCGCCGGGGACACCCGATCCGCCTCCGTTTCCACTCCCGAGTCCCGTGGGCTGGTTCGTGGTGGCCGGATTCGTGGCGGCGGGTGTGGTCGCCGGCGACTCGGTGCTTGGGTTGTTTGTACCAGCGGTGTCTGTGGAGTCGTCCTCTTCGGTCGAGGTAGGGGTCGACGACGAGGGGTCCTCTGTCGGAGAGGATTCGGTCGGAGTTTCCTCCTCCGTGTCCCCGGTGTCAGTTGTCGGTGCCTGTTGCGTCCCGCCGTTCGAACCGGGTTGATTGCCAGCACCGTTCGTGTTGTCGGGGACGGTGCTTCCGCCGGGATCCTCGGTGGACTGGGTGGGGTTGGTCGGCCGGGGCAGAACCGGGATTGCGCTGTCTGTTCCGGAGAATGGCAGGACGTACTGGTTGCCCATCACGTCACGGGCATCGTCCTCAGCGTCCTCGCGCTGGCCTCGGACGACTGCCTTGTTCCACGGCATACTGTCCAGGAAGCCAGGATCCACTTCACCAGGCAGCGCTGATTTTGTCTTCACCGCGGCAGCCGCCGCAGCAGTGACCTGATCGCTCATAGTGGTGAAGGCGGGGGTGAGTTTGTCCGCGTCAGACGTGTACCGGCGGATGGCGTTGACCGATGCCGTTGCCGAGTCGCCTTCCCATGCTGACGCGATCGAGACCTGCATGCGTTGGCGGAACTGCTCCAGGGCGTTGGTCCATTTCGTCCCGGACTCACGGTATTTCGTTGCGGCGCCGTTGGCGGGGCCGGTGGCGACCTGTTCGAACGCGCTGAGAATTCCCTTGTGGGTCCAGCACAGAGGTACCTCCGTGGCGGGCGGAATCTTGACGGGTTCAGTGCCGGTCATTTCGAGCTCCCCGCATCGAGTGCGGCGACTTCTGTGTGGAAGCGCGCGGCCCACGCTTCGTCTTCTGCCATGAACCGGTCTCGAATCACCTGATGGAGAACGCGGATGTCTTCGACGATCTTGTAGTGCTCTTCAAGCACATCGTAGAAAGAGTCGTCACCGCCGCGAGCCTTCTTTCTGAATCGGTCCGCCATGACGCTCGCCGAGGTTAAACCCGAGTTCGCCTGATCGCCAAAGCCCCAGGTCTCGATCTTCGAAATGTCGGTCATCGACTGTTGGATCTGCCCAATTGCGGTCTGGAACTCGGTACATTCACGATCGATTCGCGCGAATTCCTCCGGATCCATCCGGAGATTCAGACTTCCACCCCGTGCCTGCTCGATCAATCCTGAGAATGCACTCTGACCGTTCTCTCCCGCCAAAGGAAGCCCTCCTACGCCGATATTGATTGCTACTCAAAGACTTTCGGGAATCGAAGGGGCGATCTTCTCCGCGAGCGAACGAGCGATCTGACAGGAGTCCAGGTGGCCGGTATCCCGACGTGACGGCGGGTTGACCACGTTCACTTCCACACTGCCGCCGCGCACGGCCACGTTGACATCGCAGACTTCCTTGAGGTTCGGCCCGTCGAACTGCCGCGTGGAGATCGCCTCACGGCCCCCGATCGCAAAGTCTGTCGCATCTTGAAAGTTTCGGTCACGCACCATCGGCACAGTCAGGTTTGTCATGCGGATACTCGCCGCGTAGCCGCCGCCACCCTTGTAGACCCAGTCACAGCCCTTCCAGACCACACCACCAGGTGCTTCGGTAAGGTCCGGTTCCTTGCTGCCGAGTCGTTCCTCAGTCAGAACCTGCTCAGGAACATCAGTGCAAGGGTCGTACCCCGATGGCACGTCC